>CAZKZE010000052.1:0-22551 GCA_964557165.1 uncultured Woeseiaceae bacterium | reverse complement strand
CGCGGGCATGGTCATTTGTCACCTCGATCTCCACATGTCCGCTTTGGGTCAGTAGGAGTCATTCTAGCCTAAATCAGGCGAACGTCTGCTTGCGGCCAGAAGCGGACGTTCTTTAGGGCTGTCTAAGGCTATCGAGTACGAACTCCTAAACAACTTCCTCCGCTGATTGACCAAACTTTGAGGTCCGTCGTAGGGTTCGCATCTCCCATTTGCTAGTCTGGAATGTAACGTCTTCTTGGAGAGCTAGGGTGGAAGATAGAATCGTCGAGTACTTCCCAAATTGGGTATTGTGGCTTGCTATCGCCGGATTCTTCTATTGGCGCCTGAACCGCAAAATAGATTTGGTGTTATCGGCGCTCAGCAAAGAACCTCGAGAAAACCTTGCACTGTTTGCGGACTGGCAAAAGCGTGAGCGCGAGGCTGAAGCGTCCGGCGAAGTGTTTGATCGGAGCGATCATCGTTCTAACTTCATCATTGGCCTTGGTAGCTATCAAAATCCGTACGAGGATTTCTTTGGCGACGCTGAAGAAGTTGACTCGTCGAGCGACTCACAGAAAGCTGAGAAACAGTTACGTACTCTCATTGACCACTCAGTAAATGGTATTGCTCGACTTCGCTGGTTAGCTGTAGACGGGTCGGACAGAAGAGAGTTGTGTTGTATATACGCCAATGAGGCGCTCAGCCGACTACTCGGCATCGGAATTGACGATCTGATGAACTGCAACGGCGAACAAATCATCAGTAGCGCAACCAGCGGAATGGATTCCAGCGCAGTGGAAAACATCCAGTCGCAATTCGCGAGGACCGTCGAAACCGGCGAAATCATTAATGTCGAGGCGAGTCATACATCAGGTAATGCCACCAAATGGCTGCGCTTGATCGGCGAGTCCGTCGGATCCGATGTGGCTCTTACGTTTGTGGATATTTCGGAACGCAAAGCGAAAGACGATCGCATGAACTTCAAGATCAAGACGCTCACCGACCGTATTCGGGAACTAGAAAGTAAGAGTTAGGTGAGTTAGGTGAGTTACGTAATACGTGAGAGGCCGCTTTGGGTCAGTGCAGTTACTCGTCGGCCGCGTCCCCAGTCTCTTCCTCTTCCTCAGCCTCCTCTTCTGCCTTGGTGGCATTGAGGAACTGCTGCTGATCACCGTAATAATCATCGATGGCATGCTCCGACGACAGGGGACTGAGATAGTGTCCGGCGGTGAGCCCTTCCCTGTTCATCGCAAGACCCGTCAGGCAGGCCTTGATGATATGCGCACTGTTCAACGTGGTCTTGTAGGTTGGGTCGAGTGCCGGATGCAGTTCGACCAGGTCGAATCCGACAACATTGGACTCGGCACACAAACGCCTCACGATCGTGATCGCTTCGCGCATCGTCATCCCTCCGGGAACCGGCGTGCCGGTTGCCGGCGTAAACGCCGGGTCCAGCACGTCGATGTCGAACGAGATATGCAGCTTGCGCCCTTCCTCGCTCGCCTCGGCGACCACGCGGTCGAGCACGGCGTCCCAGCCACGTTGTTCCACCTCGGCCATGTTGTGGTAGCGCATTCCCTGCTCGCGCATCCAGTTGAAACCTGTCTTGTCAGGCCCGCCTGAACGCAATCCGACCTGGATGTAGTCGGCGGCCCGCACGTGCCCTTCGTTGATTAGTCGGTACACCGGGTAACCGTGACCTATCAGGTGATTGCCGCCCCACCAGGCGTCATAGTGCGAATCGAAATGGATGACGGAGAGTTTTTCCTTGCCATAGACATCGGCGAGGCCGGCGACGTTGGGATACTCGAGCGAATGATCGCCACCGACGATCATCGGTACAGCACCAGTACTCGCGATTTCGCGCACGATGTCGCGAACGTGTTGCATGGACCGTTCGGTGCTGTTGTTGTCGACAGCGACGTCACCGTAATCAACGATGTTCAGGACCTCACCTGCATTGACCTGAACGTATTGATCCCTGTTGCCGATGGGCCAACCCAGCAGACGCAGGTCCGCGGTAGCCCGTTCTCCCGAGTCGCGCCAGCCCGAGCCCATGTTGAGCGGGGCACCCAGGATCGCTACGTCGACCTCACCGGCGATCAGGTCTTCCCGGGTCAAGGCCAGGGGGAGACCGCCAAATGTCGGAGGACCGCCGTAGCCGTCGTAGCGACCAAGCGAAATCGGACCGGGCTCCCGCTCCGGGTCCATCGAACGCGGTCTCTGCAATCGCCAGGCATTGAATTCAGGGGACGCCATGTTCAGAGGAATATTGGGTGAGTCCCGGCCTTCCTTGTACGGATTGTGGTCAATGACCAGTTGCATGGCATTGACCCACGCCTTCACTTCTTCGGGCGTTCGCTCTTCGAGCGCCTCGATCGTATCTTCCTCCGAGCCGGCGAACCGGCGGGCGTCCTGGCTCTTCAGGAATTCGATCTCATCCGGGCTCAGCAGGCTGAGTTTTTCCGACACGCTGTCCGGCAACTCGATCGGCGGCTCGTCCTCGTCTTCCTCTCGAGGATCCGCGCTATCAAACGGATAAGGTCGCTCACCGGTCACATGTTCAGGTGTCTCCGGTGTCGGCAGCGGCGGCGGTGGTTCGTCCGAAGCCCGGGCGACCGCGGCGATCGCGGCGATCGCGAGAATCACGGCAAAGAGGCCGGTACGCAGGATTCTATCGTCCATGATCACGCACCAGCGGGTGGATGTAGTCCGGGTCGAGCCCGCTCTTGCGGACCGCGATACCGGCAAGGCAGGCATTGAGCACGGCGTTGGCGTTGATAACCGACAAGCGGGAGAAATCCAGCATTGGCGCCAGATCGGTGATTTCGAAACCCACGATCTCTTTCGCCGCGCAGACGTGGCGGATGACCTGGGTGACTTCGTCAATATGCAGACCATTCGGCGCAACGCGTCCTGCCGCGATCATTTCGGCGGGGCGGATAACGCTGACATCGATGGAAACAAAGAACGCGTCCGGTCCCCTGTCGACTTCCCGCAGCACGCGCTTCAGCACCTTGTCGAAGCCGCGTTGCTCGATTTCCGTCATCGTGTGATAACGCACCTTCTTGCTGCGCAGCCATTGCAGTGATTCGACGCTGACTTCGGGCCCGCGCAAGCCGACCTGGACCGTGTCGGCGCCGTCGACGATGCCCTCTTCGAGCAGCAGGAACAACGACTGTCGATCAGACACCGTGTGATCGCCATGCTGTTGCGCATCAGGATGGGCATTGAGGTGTAGTAATCCGAAAGAACTCTTGCCGTGCGCCCGGGCGACGCCTTTGACGCCCGGGTAGAGCATCGACGTGTCGCCGCCTACGATCATCGGAATGGCGCCGGTCCCGGCTGTTTCAGCAACCATATCGGTGACATGATTCACAGACAGCTCAGTTGCCAGCCAGTCCACGGAAAAATCGCCGTAGTCCACGACCGACAGGACCTCCAACGGATCGACCAGGGACTGCATGTCAGGCGTCGCGATTGTGTTTGTGGCGCGCATGGCGTTAGGGCCATTACCCGCATCGCGTCGGCCGCTGCCCGCGTTACTGGGAACACCGATGATCGCGACATCCACCTTGCCCGCCACGAGGTCTTCCGGCCAGATCGCGACCTTCGCTCCGGCAAAGGTCGGTACGCCGGACTTTGGAAACAGGTAACGATGTACGCTGAACGGGCCGGGGTCACGCTTGAGTTCGCGCAGTGGGGCCGGCGTGGGCAATGTGCCTCGGTTAAACCGCTCGGACGCGAGATTCAGTGGCGTTGCACCCATGTCACGCTCCGGGTCATAACCCATTTGCAAGGCCAGGGAAATCAGGTCGTTGACGAGGGCTTGCAGACTCTCCGTATCGCGCATGGCGAGTTCGTGTTCGAGCTGCTGCTCCGGCAAGAACTTAAGTGCGACACCGGATGTGATGAATTCCGCCTGCTCGTCATTGAGCGCCTGAACTTGTGCGAGCAACTCGTCGGGCACAGTCCATTCGGCGCGCGCGGTTTCCACAGGCGACCCGAGCGAGGCCCACAGCAGAACTACCAGGGCATATCGCATCGGGTTGAGTGAGCGCAAGATGTTCAGGCTATTCCGGAGCGGTCAGCTTGACCAGCTCGATCTCGAACAACAGTGTGGCGTTGGGAGGCACCGGGTGCTTGCCGCGTTCGCCATAGCCGAGTTCCGGAGCAATCAGCAGCTCACGAATCTCGCCTTCCAGCATGCAGGCAACGCCAAGATCCCAGCCCTTGATGACCTGCCCGCTGTCGATCTGAAACTGGAACGGATCTGTGCCGCCGGACGCCCAGATCTCGAGTCCACGACCGCCTTCGGCTGCCTCATCGTAAAGCCACAAGGTCGTATGGACGTCGGCATAGTCCTTACTAACCGCGGCGCGGCCATATCCCGTCTTCGTGATAGTGGCGGCAAGTCCGTCCTGGATCTGCACATTGCCGTCTGCATCCGACTGCGGACACGCAACCACTACGTCTGCCTCCTCCGCTACCTCCTCGGTCTGAGGCTGTCCGGACTCACCACAAGCGCTAATCAGGATGGCGGCACCGAGTGCCAGCGGCAGGCTGCGTTTTATCATTCTTGTTTATCCTCGAAATCCAGGGATGCAGAGTTGATGCAGTATCGCAGACCAGACGGCTGCGGGCCATCTTCAAACACGTGCCCGAGATGCGCATCGCAGGCCGCACACACGACTTCGATCCGGGCCATGCCGTGCGACTCGTCGGTGACGGTCTTCACAGCCTCCCCGGCCAGCGGCAACCAGAAGCTCGGCCAGCCGGAGCCGGAATCGTACTTGGTTCCGGAACTGAACAGCGGTGCATCGCAGCAAACACAGCGATACGTACCATCCGCTTTGTGGTCGACGTACTTGCCCGTGAACGGGCGCTCGGTCGCCGAACACTGGGTGACCTGGTATTGCTCGTTACTCAACTTCTCGCGCAGATCGTCGTCATTTGTCATCGCTGGCTCCGGTATCGATACTCAATAGTAGCTTGTTCATCCGATGCACGTACTCGGCCGGGTTGTCGAGCTGCGTACCTTCGGCCAGCAACGCGTGATCGAGCACAATGTTCGACAACTCGTCGAAGCGTCCATCGTCGGATTCCGTCGACAGGCGCCCGATCAACGGGTGGTCAACGTTGATCTCGAGTATCGGCTTCGTCTCGGGAATCTCCTGGCCGCTGGCTTCCAGCATGCGGCGCAGCTGGGGATTGAGATCGTCGTCGCCCGCAACGACACACGCGGGCGAGTCCACGAGTCGCCGGCTTACAGTCACAGCTTCGACACGATCACGCAAGACCCGCTTGATCTTCTTGAGCAGCGCTTTGTGCTCCTCATTCATCGCGTCCTGGCTGATGGAACCGTCACCATCCGGCAGATCCAGCGCGGAACGTCCAATATCGACAAGTGCCTTGCCTTCGAACTCGCCGAGGCCGTCAACGACCCACGGGTCGATTCGATCCGTCAACAGCAGAACTTCGATGCCGCGCTCGCGCAGTTGCTCGAGGTGCGGGCTGGCGATGGCCATCGCGTAATTCTCGGCGAGGATGTAGTAGATCTTGTCCTGGTCTCCCTCTGCGCGAGAAATATAGTCGTCGAGCGACTGATCCTGGGCGTCGGTTCCCGAGTGAGTTGTCGCAAATCGCAATAGTTTCGCCAGTTTGTCCTTGTTGCCAAAGTCTTCAACGAGGCCTTCCTTGAGAACCTGGCCGAACTCGGTCCAGAACTTGCCATAGTCGTCACCGCCGGCGAGCTTGCCCAGCATGTCGAGCACGCGTTTCGTGAGCGCGCCGCGCATCGCCGTGAGATCCGGGTTTTGCTGCAGCAATTCGCGCGAGACATTCAATGGCAGGTCGGAAGAATCGACAACACCTTTGACGAAGCGCAGATACAAGGGCAGGAATTGCTCCGCATCATCCATGATGAACACGCGCTGCACGTAGAGTTTCAGGCCACGCGGTGCCTCCCGGTTCCACAGATCGAACGGTGCTGCCGATGGTATATACAGCAGGCTCGTATACTCGCGTTTCCCCTCGACGCGGTTATGGCTCCAAACCAGCGGATCGGCAAAGTCGTGCGACAAGTGCTTGTAGAACTCCTTGTATTCGTCGTCAGACACTTCGGTGCGCGGGAGCGTCCAGAGCGCCGTCGCGGAGTTCACGACCTTCTTGTCGTCTTCACCGGCAACATGCATGGTCACCGGGAAACCGATGTGATCGGAGTACTTGCGAATCAGGGTTTCGATGCGCAACGAGTCAGCGAACTCGCTCTCGTCTTCTTTAAGGTGAAGCGTGACGCAGGTACCGCGCTCATCGCGCTCAATATCCTCGATCGTGAATTCACCCTCGCCGTCCGACTCCCAGCGCACTGCCTGGTCCGACCCGGCCCGGCGCGTGTCGACGGTGACTTTGTCCGCAACGATAAAAGCCGAGTAGAAGCCGACACCAAACTGCCCAATGAGCTGTGCGTCATGCTGCTGGTCGCCGGTCATCTGCTCGAGGAATTCCGCGGTGCCCGAGCGAGCGATCGTGCCCAGGTTATCGATGAGTTCCCCACGCGACATACCGATACCGTTGTCGCTGACTGAAATAAGTCGCTTGTCCTTGTCGACGTCGACCCGGATTCCGAGCTCGTCCTCGCCCAGTAAATCGGGCTGCGCCAGCGCTTCAAAGCGCAGCTTGTCCGCCGCGTCGGATGCATTTGAAATCAGCTCACGAAGGAAGATTTCCTTGTTGCTGTAGAGGGAGTGAATCATCAGCTTCAGAAGCTGACGAACCTCCGTTTGAAATCCCAGTGTCTCTCGTTTGTCGGCCACGCCGGTATTCTCCTGCCCAAAGGCAGACACGATATGGACTGGTGGGGCGATTTCAAGCCCGGATTCGGGCTCGGGTGGTTCGGGCTAGCTGGCCTGGGCCCACTTTGCGGACGGAACCGTCACGGAGCGATACAGGAGGATAACGAACAACATGATGGACGTGGCCATTGCTATCGGCGGGTGCACGAGGGCGAGAGATACGCCCAGGATCGCGACAGTCAGCAGGATCGCAACTGAGGCCGCCTTGATTATTGTCCTGCGGAGCCGTTCCCAGATGAGACCGAATATACCGTAAAGGTCATCCAGATTGTCGAGGTACTGCAGCAGAATTTCCATGTCAGTATCTAGCGCACAATCGTCAGCAGGGGACCCGAACATTCCGCGTCGCCGCTTTGGGTATCGGCTTCGTACAGGGCTGCGTTGTTCGATTCCTTGGCGTGCGCGATCGCGCGATGAAACATTTCCCAGCGCTGGCGCGCAGATTCGTTCTTCAAAGCGTCGATCGGTAAATCCGTTTTCTGATGATTCTTTGACATACTCTGACAGTGTTGTTGTCTTCAGTAAGTTCGACTATAGAACTGGCGTACTAGAGTCTCTGTGAGGCCGGTCACAGCTTGCTTCACAAAACCTTAATGAAGCCTGAAAATGCTCAGAAACAAGACGCAGTTCCGCCTTTTCCTGGGGCGCTGATCACAATCTTCTGAGCAAACGCTCTATTTCCACGGACGGGCCGTTCGGACAAACAAAAACGCCGGCAATCAGCCGGCGTTTTTACAAAATCTTGATGCGGATTACTCTTTGTCGTCCGTGGACTCTTTCGCCCAATTCCGGCGAACCTGGTCTGTCCAGTCACGGTAACCTTTCCAGGAATACAGGGCCGGGTCGATGCCTGCGCGGCGGCCGCGAGGCGACGGCGCTTTGGAGATCCAGCGACGATATTGCTGCCAGCCATCCGCGTCATTCGCTGCGGGCTCGTTGGCATCGACTTTGGCGTCGTCCGCCTTGGGATCCTGCTCGGCATCCGTACCGAAGCTTTGGTCCCACTTCATGTGCTTACTGTCTGGCATAAGTTTGCTCAGCAAATCCTTTGAACAAATGTTAAGTCCACTGATGCCGAATTCACAGGAACTGCATCACAATGCGAAGTCCCTCTTTTTTCTTTAGAAACAGTAAGTTAGTCCTCCGTTTTACTTAATCACGTAACATGGATCGTAGTCGCCGCGTGAAATTTTCATACGATGCTGGGCGACGAAACCAGCCAGGAGGTCGTCGAGGAGATTCATAATGCGTCGCGATCCATGGATCTCGAAGGGGCCATCGCGCTCGATTACCGCTGCCGTATCTTCGCGAACATTGCCCGATACGATGCCGGAGAACGCGCGCCGCAAATTGGCCGCTAGTTCATGAGTCGGAAGGTCCTCACTTATGTCGAGCTCGCGCATGCTGGCATGCGTCGCGACGAATGGCCGCTGGAATTCTTCGTCGATCGTCAACCGCCAGTTGAAGTAATAGGCATCATCGTGCTCGTTGCGAAAGTCGAGTACGTCATCGAGACCCGCGTGCATCTGGCGCGCAACGTCACGTGGGTTATCGATGATGATGCGGTAGCGACTTTGCGCTTTCGGGCCCAGGGTCGCCACAATGAACTCGTCGATCTTGCGAAAATAGGTCTCGGCCGATGCGGGACCGGTCATTAACAAAGGGAATGGATGTCCTTCGTTGTCTGGATGCAGCAGGACGCCGAGCAGGTAGAGTATTTCCTCCGCCGTACCGACACCGCCCGGGAACACAATGATGCCGTGCCCCAGCCGCACAAATGCTTCGAGGCGCTTCTCCATGTCCGGCATGATGACAAGCGAGTTTACGATCGGGTTTGGCGATTCCGCTGCGATGATGCCGGGCTCGGTGATGCCAACATAGCGCCCGGAACGGATACGCTGCTTCGCATGCCCGATCGTGGCCCCCTTCATTGGCCCTTTCATCGCGCCAGCGCCGCAGCCGGTACCGACGTTCAGGCCGCGAAGGCCAAGTTCGTAGCCAATCTCCTTTGAATAATCGTACTCCTCACGGCCGATCGCGTGGCCGCCCCAGCAAACCACCAGGTTGATACTCGCCGGGATTGTCAGCAGGCGAGCATTGCGAACGATGTGAAACACGGCATTGGTAATGCCGTCGGAAGTCGACAGGTCAAAGCGACCGCTTTCGACGACTTCATTTCTCGTGAATACGATATCGCGGAGTACCGCCGACAGCAGTTCGCGAGTGCCGCGAATCATCTTGCCATCGACGAACGCCTCGGGAGGGGCGTTCTTCAGCGTGACCTTGAGACCGCGGTCCTGCCGAATGAAACCGACCTCGAAATCCTTGTAGGTTTCCATTAGCGCGCGAGCGTCGTCAGAATCGCTGTCGGCATTCAGCACGGCCAGCATGCAGCGCCGCAGGAGCGGATACAGGCCGCCGGAGCCGCTGGACTGCAGCTGGTCAACTTCGAACTGGGACAGTACCTCGAGGCTGCCCTCCGGCCAGACCTCGGCATCGACGAATTGTTCGGACATTCAGGGCTTGATTTCGATCGGCGTATCTTCGCCAGTCATGAGCCAGATATCGATCATGTCGGAATTGGATACGGCAATGCAGCCGTTCGTCCAATCCTGTGTCTGGTAGTAGGCTTCCGAATATGTTGGGCTGTTGGGTTGACCATGGATCATTATTGCGCTGCCCGGGTTGTCATAGCCAGCCTCACTCGCCTGACGCCAGTCGACCGGATCCGGGTAGGAAATATGAATCGACAGGAAGAAATCGCTATTCGGGTTTCTGCCGTCGAGCAAGTATTTCCCTTCGGGCGTTTTGAAGTCACCTTCGCGCAGCTTATCGCCGACAGGACTGATCCCGAGTGCAATCTTGAACGTGCGAAACGCCTCACCGTCCTGAACAAGGTGTAGCAGGCGCGCAGCCTTTTCGATAACCACGCGATCGGCCACAAGAAACTCCCCTGCCTGCGCCAGGCTGGGACCGAGCAGTGCGATGCTTGCAGCCGCGAGAAATTTCACAATTGGTTTCATAAATCAGATACGCGCCTTCGACCAGGGACTAGCCTAGCAAATCTCGCCCGTCGGAAAAACGGCCCAGATCACATCAGGCATTGCGGCCCGCAATCCAGCCGATAGCGAATCCAATCCCCCCGGCAACGAACGTGTACAACGGCAGGTAGCGAAAAACATGATCGGGAAACAGGGCATCACTGAACATGTCGTTCAGATTCACCGAGTACGCATAGTGCAGGTACGCGGTCAGTCCGAGGGTCGGTATTGCGAAACCCAGGGTGCCGAGCGGCATCCGCATTCCCGCACCCGACCAGCGGCCGTCGCCCCGGTACAGGGTCAGCCAGGACAACAACACGAGAGCCAACAGAGGTACCAGGTTGCGGACTACCCAGCGGCCACCCGACGGGCCGCCCTGCTGCACGTCGACAAACCAGAATGCCGCTGCTGCGGCGACCAGCAGGACCGGGAGTAGGCGCGCGATAAGGTACTTGCTGCGCACCTCCATCAAGTGGTCCCCGCATCCACCAGTATTGGAATCTGAATCTTGATGCCCGGCCGGATCTTGTGCATGTCGAGGGCTGGGTTGTACTGGCGGAACAGCCATATCGGGACTTCGTACTGGCGCAGCGCGATGATCCAGATCGATTCACCGCGCTTGATCGTGTGTTCGGTCACGCCGGTAATTACGTGCCTGCGGAAGAAACTGTCCTGTTGCTGGCGATGGTAGGCGATGCGCCGTTCCTCAAAGCGTTTCGCATCGACCGTGCCGAGATCCAGCCGAATCCGGTCACCGACTTCCACGGGCGTTCTGAATGCCAGGCCATTCAGATCCCGCAGCCGCTGCGTTTTGATCTCGAGCCAATCCCCGTAATGACCGAGCGTCTCGAGCGGCTGGACTTCGATCGTGCCATCCGCGGCGACCGAGTAATCGCTTGGATCCGACAGCAATGCAGTCTGGATCGTCCCGAGCATTGACGCTGCGAAGTCGCCTGCCATCGCCCCCGGGGTCATTTCGGCCACTTCCGGCTGCGGCTCCGGTGCGGCGACGCTCGCAACCACTACCGGCTCGACGACAGCAGGCTGCAGGGGTTCCGGCGCGGCCGGCATTGGTCCCGCGGCGGGCAGGCGCAAGCGCTGACCGGCTCGAATTCGATGGCTGCTGCTGAGCTGGTTCAGTGCCACGAGTGTCGATACTCGCGTGTCGTAGGTATCGGCGATCTCGGAGAGCGTGTCGCCCCGTGCGACTGTATGAAACATGTCGGGCAACTGTTTCGAGAACGTCACGTCATCCGGCAGGCCGGCGATCATCGTCGCGAGCGAGGCATTCGTCGCCGCTTCCGGCAGACGCAATTCGTAGCCCTTGGGCAGGTACTTGCTGCCCTGCCAGATCGTCGCCTGCAAGCCCGGGTTATACTTCGCAATAGTCGCTTTTGAGACACCGATCGACTCGCTGAGGCCGGAGACCGACACGTAGGTTGCGAGTTTCACTGTCTCGAAATCGGTCGGCGTCTCGGGGACCGTCCCGGGGAAATACTTGTCGACGTTTTGGTCAACTTCGCGAGCCGCGAGAAACGCGACGTAGAAATTTCGCGATGCAAAACCGAACGTCCGGCCGTTGTAGTTACGCAGTATGTCGACGTACGCCTCGTCGCCGTACTGCCTCATCGCACGACGTACACCCCCGAGGCCGTGATTGTAGGCGGTGATGGCCATCGGCCAGTTGCCGGTAATCGAGTAGTTGTAGGCCAGCAGCCGGCCAGCCGCGCGCGTTGCTGAAAACGGGTCGTTGCGTTCGTCGACAACATGGTCGACCTGCATGTAACGGCGTCCTGTGCTGCGCGTGAATTGCCAGATACCCGATGCGCCAACGTGCGACCTTGCCGCGGGGTTATACGAGGACTCGACATGCGGCAGAGCCGCGAGGTCGATGGGGACACCGAGTGACGTGAACTGCTCGTTGACGTACGCGCGCCACCGCCCGGATCGCTCCAGGCCCTCCTTGAACCGATCACTCAAGCCGTGCTGGAAGCGAATTCGTTTGACCGCGGCGCTCAGGGTCGCGTCGCTGACATCGGCCGGCCACAGCGCCAACACGCGAGCTTCTTCGCTGCTCAGGTTGCTGCGCTTGCCTGATGCCAGGGAACGCAGCACGGCCTGAAGCTGCTTGCGGCGCGCATCGACGCGACGGTTACGTTCCCGTCTCGACAAATTCTCGGGCGTGTCGAGCCGGGCGTAAACGACCGCCAGGTTGCGGTTGTCGTGCAGCACACCTTCATCGGTTGAGTACTGCGTGAAGATCGAGACCCAGAAGTCGACGTCGGGTTGCAGTTCCACCGGCTGCGGAAACGTCTCGGCAGCCCGTACCGAGGCAACGGCCAGGCACCCGGCCAGTAATAAAAAGCAGCGAAAGCTTGTCATTTGTAATAGTTCAGGTTTCAATCGCAAATTCTTGATTAGTTCACGGAAATTATCGGCATTTTGCCGTATTTTGAACATAGTATGAGCGCATTTTTCGCACAACTCGGTCGGCCCCGCGGCATTGTCCACTTCCTGGCCGCCGCGTGCCTGTTTTTTGCATCAGGCCTTTCTCTCGCCAGCGAGGCCTCAGTTGAGCCCTCGGGCAACGGCGTAGACCTGCTTCAGGATACGACCGGCGAAGAAGACGCGCGTTCCAGTGAAACGTCAGCGGCGGCGGCGGAACTCGTCGACGCCGTACCCGCTCGCGAGCATGATGTGCCCCTCGCGGACGCCGTTATCACCGCCGACGGCCTTGCCGTGTCCCTGCTTCTGCTGGACACCGAGATACTGCCTGGCACGTCGCAGCGCCTCTCGTGGTCGGCAACCGAGCTCTTCGAGGGCGTACCGGTCTCGACACCGGTGCTCGTCGTGAATGGCGGGCTGCCGGGACCAACCCTCTGCCTGACCGCGGCTGTCCATGGCGACGAACTCAACGGCATTGAAATGGTGCGGCGCGTTATGCACGACATCAATCCACGCAAATTGTCGGGCGCAGTTATTGGCGTACCGATCGTCAACGTACAGGGTTTTCGTCGCGGCTCACGCTACCTGCCGGATCGGCGCGACCTGAATCGATACTTCCCTGGTAATCCAAAAGGCAGTGCTGCCGCGCGGATAGCACACTCGTTATTCACGGATGTCATCGCCCATTGCGACGCACTTGTCGACCTTCACACGGGCTCGTTTGAACGCGCGAATCTTCCGCAGATTCGGGCGGACCTTCGCAATCCCGACGTCGTCACCCTGACGCTCGGTTTTGGCTCGATGGTCGTCTTGCACAGCGAACCGACGGTCGGCACTTTGCGCCACGCGGCGACGATGGCTGGCATCCCCGCGGTGACCGTGGAAGCGGGCGGTCCGTCCCAGCTCGAACTCGCGGAAGTGAAAGACGGTGTCAAAGGCATCGAGACCCTCCTGACGACCCTGGGAATGGTCAGAAAACTGCGCTTGTGGGGCGATCCCGAGCCTGTGTATTACCGCTCGTCATGGGTACGTGCCGACAATGGCGGCATCCTGCTTGCGGATGTCAGCCTCGGCAGCACGGTCCGCAAAGGGGACCTGCTTGGCACGATTACGGATCCGATGAACAACGCCAGGACGGAGCTCTACTCGCCTTACTCCGGTCGTATTATCGGCATGGCCCGCAACCAGGTCGTCATGCCGGGCTTCGCCGCCTTTCATGTTGGCATCCAGGCCGACGTCATCGAGGAAGACGACCCTGCGCTGCCCGATCAGGAACAGAAATCGAGCACGGGTGGTTACGTCGACGGGATGTCCGAGTAGAATTCCAGCCCCACCCTCATAGAAAGAACGCATGCAGAAAGAGCGCATGAGCAGCGATCGCAAACCCCTGTCCAGCTTCCGGGCGCCACGTTACTGGCCCATATGGATCGCGATGGGGCTGTTACGTCTCGTTTGCCTGTTGCCGCATCGCGTGGCGCTGGCCACAGGCCGGATGCTCGGACGACTGGCCTACGCGATCGGCGGATCGCGCGTCGCGATCGTGCGGCGCAACATCGAGCTTTGCTTTCCCGACCTGTCCACCAGCGAGTGTGATGATCTCGTCTTTGAGCACTTCAAGGCGCTCGGGATGAGTGTTGTCGAAATGGGCCTGGGGCGCTGGGCGAGCCTTCGGCACCTGAAGTCGATAATGAGGCTCGTAGACGTCGAGAATCTCCTGGATGCATTGGCGACTGGCAGGGGCGTGATCCTGCTTGCCGCACATTTCACAACGCTCGAGATTTCCGGCCGGGTACTCGCCGATGCCGTGCCACCGTTCGATGCTGTATTTCGCAAGAACCGCAGCGAGTTTCTGACTGAGCTGCAACGTACCGGGCGCGAGGTATCCGTCGATACGACTATCGAGAAGCGCGATATCAAGAGGATGGTTCGGAGCCTGCGCAATAACCGCGCCGTCTGGTACGCCCCGGACCAAAGCTACAATCGCAAAGGATCCGAGGTCATCGAGTTTTTTGGTGTGCCGGCAATGCACACAACGGCGACGTCCACTCTCGCGCGCCTCGGTGACGCGCTCGTCGTTCCGTTCTTTCCGCGCCGACTCGAAGACAGAACCTATGAGCTGATCCTGCTACCGGCGTTCGACGCGTTCCCGAGCGACGATCCTGTGGCCGATACGAAGTGCTACATCGCGGTACTCGAGGACCATATTCGCAGCTGCCCGGAGCAGTACTTCTGGATCCATCGCAAGTTCAAGGGCCTGCCGGACGGCTATCCCGACTACTACGCGGATCTCGACGCGTCGAAATAGCCTTCGAGCAATTGTTCCCAGTTTGCGGCACGAAAGTGCAGTTTTGGATCCAGGTTCACGATCTTGCATAACGACCGATGCAGTCGGCTGAGGGTCTTCTGTTGCCAGGTGCCCGGCGGCCTCAATCCACCTTTGTCGAAGTCGAGCATCCACAACAGACCGTCGCCGTCGATCTGCACGTTATAGGCGTTCATGTCCGCATGATAGACGCCGGCTTTGTGAAACTCGTAGATCGACGCGCCAACTGAATTCCAGAATTCCGCACCAGGGTCGTGGTCGGCGATGTACTGCGAGAGCGGCACGATATCGGGCACCCGCACGGTAATGATGTCTGCCGTGTAGAAAGTACCGCGCTGTATGTAGCGCGCGGCCGCGGGTCGCGGCACACGCATGTTGTTCGAAGCCAGCTTGTCGAGCAGGCGCCACTCCATGAACGAACGGGTCTTGTCTGCGCCTGAAAAAATGTAGGTGTCGCGAACGAGCTTGCCTACGAGGCCACCACGCATGTAATGCCGCAACACGAACTGGCGCGGCACATTGCCAACGAACAGCGTGCTGCCGCGCCCGGCAGAGCGCAGCGAACCGGTCAGCAGCTCGGCATGCAACCAGCCCTGCGGAGTGAATCGCTCCTCCGAAATCTGGTTGATGATGGCCTTATCGTATAGGATTGCGCCGTTCGCAGTATTCTCGACAGTCTCGGTCAACGGACCCTTTCCCCAACACCTGAGTAAACTGATATTGCCTGATTTGGACCTGCAATCGAAGCCTCAGAACATTTGCGTCATGCGTCTCTCGGCGATCGGAGATACGTGCCATGCGCTCGCTGTCATCCGCCGCATGCAGGATAACTGGCCCGGCGCGCAGATCACCTGGATCATTGGCAGGACCGAAGCGTCTCTGATGTCCGGTATCCCGGACATCGAATTTGTCATCTTCGACAAGTCCCTGGGACTCGGAGCCTACAAGGCTGTACGGACGAAACTACGAGGGAAGCGGTTTGACGTTGCCTTGTGCATGCACGCGTCGATGCGCGCCAATCTGCTGATCCCGTCGATACCTGCCGGTGTACGGCTCGGTTTCGACAAGGATCGCGCGAAGGACTTCCAGTGGCTGTTCACGAATCGCCGTGTCGACGCGGCGCAGGGCGAACACGCGATGGAGGCTATGATGTCGTTCGCGACAGCAATAGGCGCTCAGGAACGACCGCTGCGCTGGGACATTCCGCTGTCCGTGGAAGACCGGGAGTTCGCTGCACAGTTCACTGACGACGGCCGGCCCCTGGTCGTGATCAGCCCCTGCAGCAGCCAGCGCGCCCGCAACTTTCGCAACTGGAGCGTGCAGAACTACGCCGCCGTGATCGAGCACCTCGAGTCGCAGTACGACGCCCGCATTATCCTGACGGGTGGCCCGTCGGACCTCGAAAAGGACTATGGCTTGGCCCTGGCCGCGGACAGCGATGCGGAGAACCTCGTCGCCAGGACTTCGCTCAAACAGCTCGCCGCCCTGATTGCAGCGGCTGATCTTGTTATTTGCCCCGATTCAGGTCCCGCGCACATGGCGACGGCGCTGGGAACCCGTGTGGCTGGGCTCTATGCAACCTCCAATCCGGACCGCACCGGGCCCTATTTATCGGAAAAATTCACGATCAACCGCTATCCTGACGCGATTAGTCGCTATCTGGACAAGAACGTCGCCGAAGTTGCCTGGGGACAGCGCGTGCGCAATCCCGACGCAATGGATCTCATCACGATCGACGACGTTAAGGGCAAGATCGACGAATTTATGGCCGAAAACTGAGCATTTGGCCAGCAACCTGGTGTGCGATCAGTCCAGGATATCGCGGTAGACGGCGATCGTTTCCCGCGCCGTCTTCTCGACAGTGAAGTCCGTCAAGACGCGCTGCCTGGCCGCCTGGCCCATACGCTTGAGCATTTCACGGTCGTTGTAGAGTCGCAGGATCCTGTCCCGAATCGCCTCCGGGTCCCCGGGCTCTATGACGAATCCCGACTCTCCGTCGACGACCAAATCTGGGTTACCGCCAACGTTGGTGACGGTCGGTACTACGCCCGAAATCATCGCTTCGAGTATCGCGCGCGGCAGCCCTTCTCGCTCCAGGGACGGCAAGACGGTCACGTCGACATTTTTCAGTATCCAGGGCATCCGTTTCAGAAAGCCGAACAAATGAATGTTGTCGGCGTAAGGACTCTTAGCTACAAGCCCACGATGCAGATCGCTGTCCATCTTGGGTCCCGCCAACAGGAAGTGGATATTGAGCCCTGCCGGTAATCCACTGATCGCCTCGATAAGCACCGGCACACCTTTGCGTGGAACTCCTCTGGCTGTGCAGGCGACCACAAAAGTGTCATCCGGAATACCGAACTGTTTGAGATCTTCCCCTTCGCCTTCGTAGAGTTCAGGCCGATGGCCTTTGTGAATCGTAACTGGAACGTCTCGGGGCAAGCGAAGCCCGAGCATGCTGAGCCCCAGCATGTATTGCCGAATCGCTTCACAGACGCAGATGATGCGGTCAAGGCGCGGATTGAGCAGGTATAACCAGGACTGCGGGCTCCAATAGGCGAGGTTTCCAATGATGCCGCGATAGGCAACGAGCTTGATATCGATGCCGATCGAAGCCATCAGGCCGTTCATCGTTGCACGCTTGTCGAGCATGTGCAGCACGTCATATTTCTTGCGCTTCAGTTCTGTCCGTATGAGGCGTATGCAGGGCGGACTCAACTTCCAGCTAATATAGTAGGGAATCGTCGGTACGCCGGCTGCCTCAAGCGCTTTGTGATTCACGGTTCCCGGCCATGTCAGGACCTTGATGTCGACTCCCATGCGATGCATCTCGATGAACGACTCGGTTTCCGCGGGATCACTTTCACCGCAAATGCACAACACACGGATGGGCTTTTCCATATCCTTGCTCGGTTGGGTCAGGACAATAATTCAGACTTTGGCAAATACTGCTTCTTCTTTTCGAACACGACGATCGAGTCATAGAATGCAACGCCGGATAGGTTGGCAGCCAGGTAGCTCAGTTGGAGCTCCTTGATTGCCTCCGGATGCTCATGTCGGAAATTCACTTCTTTTCGATCAAAATACGGTTCATGCATCATGTCGACCATCTGCTTGGAAAGGTCGATGAACGTGTCTTCACTATCTACGAATTTTAGCCAGTAGTTTGAGTGAACATCCTCAACCATGTAGCAGCCGCCGTCGGTCAGCGCAGACCGAAAGAGCGCACCGAAACTTATGTTCTGATGATCGGTCTTGTGACTACCGTCATCGAGAATAATGTCGAACGGCCCGAACTCCTCGTTTACTTCGGCAAGAAACTCGGGGTCGCCCTGGCTGCCGATCCTTACGAATATGTTCTGGTCGGCGATTTCATAAGCCTTGCAGGTCTTGTCTATGTCGATGCCGACGATGGTCGAATCGGGATGAAAATATTCCTTCCACATCCGCAGTGATCCGCCACGAAACACTCCGATCTCCAGCATCTTGATCGGGCGATCACAATACGCCGAAAAATGCCTTGTGTAGATGTCGAAAAAGTGGTGCCACTTGTGAACATTGGTGCCGCCAGCAAAGATGTCGAATAACGGGTTTTTCGGTCTTTCGCTTGCCTCGCGCACAGTGACTTTTTCTGTCAGATCGACCGGAAAGGCAGCCGATGTGTCCAGCGACTTGTCGGACAGCAGCTTCGGTGCCTTGATAATTAATAGCCCAAATCTGATGAGGAGCTTGTTGAGAAGTTTTCTCATGCAGTTTCCAGCGCGTCGACGTTAACAGGATTGGCGGCAGCGGATCGAGTCCGAACAGAGCATGCCCGAAACTGCTTCAAAAATCAGTCGAATTGTCGATCTTCGGGCTGTACCATTCTTCCGTGGCCGATCGTCGCCCAGGAGCGGAGAGTTTTAGTTGCAGATTCTGTTGACAGGTGGTTCCGGCCTTCTGGGAACTGAAATTCAGAAGATCCACACCGGCGTACTGGCACCGAACAGTAAGGAACTCGATATCCGCGATTCGTCGGCTGTTGCGGAGTATGTGATGAATACCGCCCCGGATACCATTCTGCACGCCGCGGCAGTCACGAATAACAGAGAAATCGAGACCGACCCGGCCGAGGCGCTCGCTGTCAATATCATAGGTACCGCCAATATCGCTCGTGCTTGTCTCGGTACGAATATTCGGCTGGTCTACGTATCATCAGACTATGTCTACAAAGGCGATCGAAGCAACTATGCGGAGACGGATGAGTTACTTCCTTCGAACCTCTACGCGTGGACCAAGCTTGCCGGCGAAGCCGCTGTAAAGGCGGTGCCGAATCACTTGGTCATAAGAACGAGTTTCGGCGCGTCGCAATTCGATTATCCGAAAGCGTTTGCCGACAAGTGGTCGTCGAAAGACTACGTAGACCGAATCGCCCCGAAAATACTCAAGGCGACGATGGGGACCGTCTGTGGTGTGCTGAATATTGGTGGCCCGCGACGTACAATTTACGACTATGCCGTCGAACGGAATCCAGATGTGAACGAAGCCAGTCTCAGCGACACATCGCTGGATTCCCCGGTCGACACGTCGTTGAACCTCGACAAATGGGAATCGCTCGATGACTAACGCAACGACGAAGGGAATCATTCTCGCCGGCGGCACTGGCTCGAGACTTCATCCGCTGACCCTGTCGGTCAGCAAACAGCTCATGCCGGTCTATGACAAACCGATGATTTATTACCCGTTATCGACACTGATGATGGCCGGCATTCGAGATGTCCTTGTCATCACGACACCCGAAGATCAAAGCGCATTTATGAAGCTGCTGGGTGACGGCGATCAGTGGGGCATTTCGATTACTTACGCAGTGCAACCGGAACCCGGAGGTCTCGCCCAGGCATTCATCATTGGCGCCGACTTCATCGGCAACGATTGTGTCGCGCTGATTCTCGGCGACAATATCTTCTACGGTTATGGCCTGGGCCAACAACTGCAGAAAGTGGCGCAGGCATCCGTCGGAGCCACCGTGTTCGCCTATCACGTCAAGGATCCCGAGCGCTACGGTGTCGTGCACTTTGCAGATGACGGCAGAGTTCTGGGTGTCGAGGAGAAGCCCGAGAAACCCAAGTCGAACTTTGCGGTTACCGGCCTGTATTTCTATGACTCACGAGTAGTCGAGATCGCAAGAAATTTGGAACCATCACCACGTGGCGAACTCGAGATCACGGACGTGAACCGCCAATACCTTGCCGATGACGCCTTGCGCGTGGAACTGATGGGTCGGGGCGCCGCCTGGCTGGATACCGGTACGCATGAGTCGTTGCTGGAGGCCGCGCAGTTCGTGCAGATCATCGAACAGCGCCAGGGACTGAAGATCTGCTGCCCGGAGGAAATCGCTTACAACAACGGCTTCATCGACGCCGGTCAGCTCAGACAGTTGGCCAGCAATCTGGGTAAGAACGGCTATGGCGATTACCTGATCGACGTGCTGACCGACCCTGGATCGCAATGAAGTTTACGCCGAGCCAAATTTCCGACGTCGTCGTTGTCGAGCCCGTTGTTCATGACGACGATCGTGGGTTCTTTATGGAAGTCTGGCACGAGCAGGCATTTGACGAGGCCGGCATTGACGCCCGATTCGTTCAGGACAATCACTCGAAATCATCTGGCGGGGTCCTTCGTGGCTTGCACTACCAGGTGAAGCAGGCGCAGGGAAAACTGGTTCGTGTCGTCGCTGGTGAGGTATTCGACGTCGCCGTCGACCTGCGAAAGACGTCGCCGACGTTCGGCCGGTGGGTCGGCGAAACATTGTCCGCGACGAACAAGCGCTCCATCTGGGTTCCACCCGGATTTGCACACGGGTTCTTCGTGACCAGCGAATCGGCCGAGATTGTTTATCGTTGTACCGATTATTATGCACCGCAGCACGAACGTACCCTTCTGTGGAATGACCCGGACGTGGCTATTGAATGGCCCTCGATTGGTCCCGGTCAGCCGGTGCTGTCGGCGAAAGATACTGCCGGCGATCGGCTAAAGGAGGCGGAGGTTTATGCGTAGACTGATGGTCACGGGTGCAGCCGGGTTCATCGGCGCGAACTTCGTACACTACTGGGCAAAGCAGTACCCGGACGACCGGATTATTGTCCTGGACGCGCTGACTTACGCCGGCAACCAGGCGAATCTCGAGTCTGTTCTTGACCTGCCGACCTTCCGATTTGTACACGGCAACATACTCGATCGTGAATTGATCAAGACCCTGATGCGCGAGGAACAGATCGACACCATCGTGCATTTCGCCGCTGAATCACACGTTGATCGCTCGATACACGAACCGGACGCATTTATTCAGACGAATGTGATCGGCACCCATAACCTGCTCATGGAGGCACGCGAACTCTGGCTCGACAGTGACGACGCACCGGCCGCACATCGCTTCCACCACGTTTCAACAGACGAAGTGTACGGGACGTTGGCAACAGGCGATCCGCCGTTTACCGAGGCGACTCCATACGCCCCGAATTCACCCTACGCCGCCAGCAAAGCCGCATCGGATCACCTCGTTCGGTCGTATCACCACACGTACGGGCTCGCCGTTACGACAAGCAATTGCTCCAATAACTACGGTCCGTATCAGTTCCCTGAAAAGCTGATTCCGCTGATGATCGTGAATGCACTTCTCGGTAAGCCGCTGCCCGTATACGGCGACGGCAAGAATATCCGGGACTGGCAGTACGTCGAGGACCACTGTCGCGGCATCGACCTCGTCATCAACGACGGGAGACTGGGTGCGACCTACAATCTTGGCGGAAATAACGAATGGCAGAACATCGACATCGTCAAGCAGATATGCGCGATTCTTGATCAGTCCTTTGTGGAGGACGAGACGCTGCACACACGATTTCCCGATGCGCCGGCTGCCCATGGGCAGAAGACGGAATCCTTGATTACGTTTGTGAAAGACCGCCTTGGACACGACTGGCGCTATGCGATCGATGCGACGCTGGCGGAAACTGAACTCGGGTATTCGCCCCGCCAGAGTTTTGAGACCGGGATACAACTGACGCTGAACTGGATGCTCGAGAACGAAGCCTGGTGGCGCGCCGTTATGGACGGCAGCTATCGCGACTGGATCAGCAAGAATTACTCGGACGACGCCTGATTGGCGACTGCTCTTGGGCTCAACCAGGAGCCGCTTCGCAAAGCGCCGACATAGTACTTCGTGAGCCCCGCCAGCATCCTGCTGCGCACGCGAAGCGCAGGAATCCGACGCAATGTGATCAGGTCGAGAATTGACGCCAGGATCAGCATTGGCAGGCGCAGCAGAATGATCAATACGTGCGTCAGCGCGCGCTCGAAACCGGCCGTGTGCCTGTTCGTGTAAACATGTTTCGAGATGATGACCTCGAGCTTGGTCATCGATTTGACATCGACATTCAGACGGCTGGATCCCCCGTGGGCATGTATCACCTGGGTTTCGGGGACGTAGGCAACGGTAAGCCCGAAATTACGCGCGCAGCGGCACAGGTCCGCATCTTCAACGTACATCCAGTAGTCCTCGGCCCAACCGCCGATCGCATCGAAGTCAGCCCGGTCTATCAACAATACGGAACCAGTGACCCAATCGCAGTAGACGGTCTCCGCGTGGTCCGCACGCGGATTGACAAACCTCGATGGCATCACGATCCGCAATAAGGACTTGAGCGTTTTGCTCTGGTTGAGCAGGCTGGGAAAATCGTCAAAAACTTTCTGTAGCTTGCCGTTTGTCGACAGCTGTTTAGGAGCGACAATCCCGATGTTGTGTTCTGCCTTGATGTCGATCAGCGCCTGGATACTTTCGCTCGAAGCGATGACATCCGGATTCATAAAGAGCAGCTGATTGCCGGTGGCTGCAGCGACGCCAATATTGCAGCCGGCTCCAAACCCGCTGTTG
>CAZKZE010000051.1:0-22655 GCA_964557165.1 uncultured Woeseiaceae bacterium | reverse complement strand
CGCGCCCGTTTCGAGTCACAAGCCGCGAATCCTGACGATCCCGGCTCGATCGCCCAGGCCATGAGTGATGTGCTCGCGCAGTACAGCCGCGCGGTTGCCGCTGAGGTCGAATCGATCGGCCTTGCGCAGGCGCGATGAGCGTCGATTGCTACCTAGCGCTCCAGTAACCCGAGCACGAGCGCGATGAGAAGAACCGGCGGAATCACGTAACGCATCATCGTGTTCGCGAATGCGTAGAACTTGCCGTCACTGATACCGATGCCCTTGAGCTTTGTCTCCTTCGGCACCATCCAGCCGAAGAAGATCGATGTCAGCGCGGCGCCGACCAGCAACAGGATGTTGGCCGCGAACCATTCGAATATGTCGAAGATCGTCTCTTCAGCCAGCGCCGGGATGAAGCTGAGCGGATAGAAGTCCGACCACTCGCCAAGTGACAGGATCGTCGTGATGCCGATCAACCAGATCGTCCCGACGAAATAGAGAACCCCCTTCTTGCGAGGAATCTGCCAGCGTTCGTCGACCCACGATACGACCGCTTCCGCGCCGCCGAGACATGAGGACAGGGCAGCGACCATCAGCAGCAGGAAGAACACGGCCCCGAAGAACTGGCCCCCGGCCATCTGGCCGAATGCCAGCGGCAGCGTCTGGAAGATAAGCCCGGCGCCCTCCGAAGGTGCGAGGCCAAATGCGAACACGAGCGGGAAGATGACGAAACCCGCCAGCATCGCAACGCCGGTATCGGCCAGGATGATGATCACGGAAGAGCGAGGGATCGAGTAACTGTCGGGTAGGTAGGCGCCGAATGTGATCATCGTCGCCATGGCCACGCCGACGGAGAAGAATGCCTGCCCGATGGCGATCATGATGGTCTTGGCCGTCACCTTCGAGAAGTCCGGTTCGAGCAGGAACGTGATCGCGGCACCGAAGTCACCGGCGACCGCGCTGTACAGAACCATGACAATGATCGCGCCAAAGAGCGTCGGCATCAGGATATTGGCGGCTTTCTCGATTCCCTGTTGCACGCCGCGGCGAATGATCAGGATGACCAGGAGATTGACGATCGTGTGCCAGAACAACAGGCGCCACGGGTTGTTCATGAGCCCGGCGAACATCTCGGTCGACCGCGTGGCGTCGAGATTCTTGAAGCCACCGGCAACACCACGGACGAAGTAATCGAAGGTCCAGCCCGAGAGCACCGTGTAGAACGACAGCACGACGAATACGCAGGCGATTGCCAGCGCGCCGACGCCGCCCCAGGCAGCAGACCGCCCGGCACTGCGCGCCACCGCGCGATAGCTTTCGCTGGGATTGCTTCGGCCCAGTCGCCCGATTGCCAGTTCGGTCATGAGCAAAGGCAGGCCGATCGCGAATGCGCACAGCAGGTAGATGATGACGAACGCACTGCCGCCGTTCTCGCCGACGACGTACGGGAAGCGCCAGATGTTGCCGAGACCGACAGAGAATCCGATCGCGGCCAGCAGGAAACCCCGGCGTGATGACCACAGCTCGGGTGACGGATTAGAAGAAGGTCCACTGCTCATCGAAACAAGCTTACGCGACTTGCTCGCCCTGTACACTCGAGGCCTGATAATCTAGGCCAAACAGAACGAGGGGATCCAGTCATGGACTCGAAGATCTCGAGGCGTGATTTCTTGAATGGCATCAGTGTTGCGGTCGGCGCATCGCTGTTACCCGGGTGCGGCAAGAGCGGTGAGCCTGTCGCGAACGTACCATTTGCGTATTACCCGCCGGCCGAGACCGGCATGCGCGGGTCCCATCCCGGTTCTTTCGAAGTCGCCCACGCCACGGTGCGGGGGAAACGCTGGATAACGGAGAACACCGGCGAGCACTACGACCTCATTGTCGTTGGCGCAGGCATCAGCGGCTTGTCGGCCGCCTACATCTATTGTCGCGATGTAGATCCAAATGCCCGCATCCTGATCCTCGACAACCACGATGACTTTGGCGGTCATGCGAAGCGCAACGAGTTCACGCTCGACGGTCAGACATTCATAGGCTTCGGCGGAACGATGCAAATCGATGCGCCGGCCACCTACCCGGCCGTGTCGCTTGAGGTAATCCGCGAGCTCGGCATCGAGTTCGAGCGCCACGGGGAGTTCGAACAGGATGAGCGCCTGGCATCTATGGGTCTCGAGCGCATCATTTTCTTCGACAAGGAGACTTTCGGGGCCGACTTTCTCACGTCGCCCGGTCGTGGACTGGAGGGTGCCCCACTGTCGACGACGGGGAAGGAAGAATTCGGGCGCCTGTTCGCCGATCAGGAGGACTATCTCGCTGATTTGTCCCCGGACGAACGGCGCGCGGTGCTCGAGTCCATAAGCTGGCGCGACTATCTCAAGGAGTACGGTGGTTTCGGCGAGGAAATACTGACCTTTATTCAAAACTGGTCGAAGCCTTACTGGGCTATCGGTGCCGATGCGCTGCCCGCATGGATGGCACTCGAGACTGGCTACCCGGGATTCGCGGCGGGGCGGACCGCGGACTTAGATACCAGCGGCGACGATGATCTTCGTTTCCGCTTTCCCGACGGCAATGCGTCGGTCGCTCGCCTGCTGGCGCGCAAGCTCGTGCCGGGGGCCGCGCCGGGCAATACGATGGAAGACATCGTTACGGCACGATTCGACTACTCGCAGCTCGACAAGCCGGAGAACAGCACACGCATCCGGCTGAGCAGCACCGTGGTCGACGTGCATCACCAGAACGGCAAACTCGACGGTGATGTCGAGGTTTCGTATGTGAATGGGGGCGAAGGCCGAACAGTTACTGCGAGCAAGCTTATTTTCGCGGGCTACCATGCCATGCTGCCGTACATTTGCCCTGACATGCCCGAGGAGCAGGCGGCCGCGCAGAGCGATGCTGTCCACGCACCGCTGGTCTACACGAGCGTGCTGGTTCGCAACTGGCAGAGCCTCGCCGACCTCGGCCTGCGACGCGTCTATTGTCCCGGCGGTTTCTTCCAGATCATGATGCTCACTCATCCCGTGAGCATGGGCGACTACGAGTATGCGAAGTCACCCGATGACCCCGTCATCCTGCACCTGCAGCATATCCCGCTTGAACAGGGCTTAACCGCACCAGAGCAGTTCCGCGCGGGGCGCCAGGCATTGCTTGAGACCTCGTTCGAGACCTTCGAGTACCACATACGTGACCAGCTGGGGCGCATCCTGGGACCGGCCGGCTTCGACCCGGAGCGTGACATCGCGGGCATTACCGTTAATCGCTGGTCGCATGGTTATGCCTACTCGACCGACCCCGAGACGGGCGAGGTGGCCTGGGACCCCGAGCAGTGGCGCGACGAGAGGCGTCCCTGGGTCGAGGCAAGGCAGCGCGTCGGCAATATTGCGATCGCTGGCACCGGCGCCTCGTCCAATGCCATGACCGAGTCCGCGATCGAAGAGGCGCACCGCGCCGTGCATGAACTGAAGGACGCTACAAGCTGATCAGATCAGCGGGCGCTCCCAAAGGATGGGTTCGGTAACTGACCCCGAACTCAGTTCGGGGTCAGTTACCGAACTAATGGTGCGGGCGTATTCGTGGCCCGAGTAGACGGCGTGTACGATCGCGCCCGGCGCCTGGCAATCGCCGATGCAGCGCACGTCAGCGATGCCCGCGTCTTCCAGCTTGTCGGGGGCCGCGACCAGTTCCTCGTACAGCGCGTCGTTGGATTTCCTGGCGCCGACGACCACGAGCGAAGCGCAGTCAATCGACCGGACCGTCTTGTCGCGATAAATACTCGTTAGCTCGACCGCGCCATTGGCGAATGCCGTGACGGTGTTCTCGAGTTCGACGTGCACGCCCAGCTCGATCATGCGTGAACGGATTTCAGCCAACTCGTTGTTCATGAACGTCCAGGCGGACACGGCGCTGGCGTTGGTGACGATCGTCACATCGAGACCTTTCGCTCGCAGTATCTCGGCGAGGCAATTGCCCATGTAGTAGTGATCAAAGTCGTAGATGACGACGGGACCTTCGAACTCAGCGCCTGCGAGCACGTCGTCCGGCGTGTAGATGTTCTCGCCTGTGAGCTCTGCCGACGGGTAGTCGTTGGGTGCCAGGATGTCAGTCGTCCACGTCGCACCCGTCGCGATGACGGCGTGGTCGCAGCCGAAGTCGAGAACGTCCTGCGCCGAGAGCTGGCTGCCCCTGTAGATATCCACGTTACCCATCGACTGGATCAGGTTCGTCCGGTAGTCACGCACGCGAGCCCAGGTGGCAAGCCCCGGCAGCTTCGACTCAATCGTCACCCGGCCGCCGAGTTCTTCGCGGCCTTCCGCGAGCGTTACTGCGAAGCCTCGTTGGCCCAGCGCACGGGCGCATTCGAGTCCGGCCGGTCCCGCGCCGACAATCAGGACAGACTTGTCCGGGTCGCCCGCCGGAATGCGTTCGGGATGCCAGCCGCGCCGCCACTCTTCCCCCATCGTCGGATTCTGCGTGCAGCGAACCGGCACGCAATCGTGATACCCCGAGACGCAGATGTTGCAGCCGATGCACTCGCGGATCTCGTCCTCGCGGCCTTCGTCCACCTTGTTCGGCAGAAACGGATCGGCGATCGATGGCCGTGCCGCGCCGACCAGGTCGAGGATGCCGCGCTTGACCTGGCTGACCATGGCATCGGGCGAAGTAAAGCGGCCGACGCCAACCACTGGCCTGGATGTCAGCGCTTTCGCAAAACTGACCAGCGGTTCCTGGGCGCCTTGCTCACTGAAGCGCGCCGACGCGGTTTCGACGACCCAGCTTGATGACTTGAGGTCCCACAGGTCAGGCAGGTCCGACAGCATCGAGAGTATCTCGTGCGCCTCCGACTCCATGTTCTCCCCGGGGACCTTGAGCAACTCCTCCGTACTGAATCGCAAAGCGATCGCACAGGTGTCACCTATTGCTTCTTTCATCTCCTCGACGATCTCGCGAGTCAGCCTGACGCGATTCTCGAGACTCCCGCCATATTCATCCGTGCGCCGGTTAACCCAGGGCAACAGGAACTGGTACGGCCCGAAGTTCATGCCCGAGTAGATGTACACGATGTCGAAGCCTGCCGACTTCGCACGCTTCGCGGCATCGACATGCCAGCGGCGAAACTCGCGGATGTCCCGCTTGTCCATGGGCCGGGACTTGTTGAGATTGATCCAGCCCGGGTAGGTCGACTCGCCCGCGATGCCCGACGCGGACATCGGTGGCATGCGTGTCATGCGATTACCCGTGCCGCCGCCACCGTGCCAGAGTTCGACACCGGCCAGCGCGCCATGCCGATGCACGGCATCGGTCATCAGGGCATGTACCTTGATGTCTTCGTCGTCCCAGAGGCGCGCGTTAGGAAGCGGCGAGTCGTCGGAGGTCGGGTGAATGGAGCAGTAGCCTGTGTTGACGACACCCCAGCCGCCTTCCGCACGCACCTCGCGCACGGCCGCACGCGTGTGCGGCATCTGGTTGCCTGCGCCGATCGCGTGCGGCGTGCAATAGAAACGATTCGGCGCCGTTACGGGACCGATCTTCACAGGCTCGAAGAGAATGTCGTAGCGGGAGTTTCTGCCCATCCCGCTAGATTACACTGCCAGCACGTTCTCGATCAGTAGTTGATGCTTGTCAATGAACACTCCAAGTGCGCCACGCGCCTTGTCCAGGTGAGAGTCGTTCATCGGCAGCGACAGGAAGAAATCGCCCCGCTTACAGATGAGCACGCCTTCAAGCAGCATCTCCATGTGCAGTAACGGCCTCAGTGACTGGCAACCCGCAGTGATCTCCTTCGGTGCTTTCGTCGGTTCTTTTGCGAAGTGAATCGCGATCATCGAGCCCATGCCGTTGGCATACATCGGCACGTCACGTTCCCTGAACATCCTGTTCAGCGACTCGCGAAAATCTTCTCCCCATTTGAGGAACTCATCGCCCACGTCGGGTGTGAAGATTTCACCCATGGCGACGCAACCGGCCGCCATCGAGCAGACATTGTTGTTGAATGTCCCGGCGTGATTCCAGCCGCGCCCATGCCGCGGGTCGAAGCGCGCCATGAGGTCGGCACGACCACCGAAGGCACCCGTTGGCAGACCACCCGCAATGAACTTGCCGAGCGTCATCAGGTCGGGCTTGAAGTCAAGCATGCCCTGTACGCCGGTCGCACCCATGCGCCCGGTCTTGACCTCGTCAAAGATCAGGAGTGCCCCGACTTCTTCCGTGCGCTCGCGCAGCATCTTCAGGAAGTCGCGGTTGCCCTGGATGTTGCCGCCGGCGCCGAGGATCGGTTCGACAATGACGGCGGCCAGGTCATCGCCGAGTTCTCGTATCCGTGCTTCAGTGCCTTCGGTGTCGTTGAAGTCCGAGAGCGCGAAATCGAACGGTACGTTGAGCTCGCAGCTTCCGCCCGGGAACTTGATGACGCTGCCGTGGTAGGAATCACGGAACGCCAACAGCTTGTTGCGGCCTGTCACGGCGCGTGCCGTCGTCAACGCCATGAGGTTGGCTTCGGTACCCGAGTTACAGAAGCGGACCTGGTCGAGCGCCGGAAAACGCTTGCACAAAATCGCCGCGAGAATCCTCTCGTAGGGTGTCGGCGCCCCCATCGCAATGCCGGTTTCAAGCGCCTCGTCGATCGCGGCCATGATCCGCGGATCGGAATGGCCGAACAGGCCGGCCGAGTATTCGCTCACGAAGTCCACGTAGCGATGACCGTCGAGGTCGATAGCTTCGGCACCTTCTCCCTTGACCATCGTCAGGGGGAAGGGCTCGAAATGCAGAACCGAGCGCGTGTTACCGCCCGGCAGGTACGTCAATGCGTTCTCTTCTGCCTCGTCACTTAGCGGGTTCAATGCCTTGTAACGTTCCTGGGCGTCCGTGATCGCGCCTTTGAGTACGGCTTTTGCATCCATTGCGTCCATCTTCTTCACCTATTTCACTGACTCGATAACGATGGCGATTCCCTGTCCGACACCAATGCACATCGTGCACAGTGCGAGCTTGCCGCCACCGGTGTAAAGCTGGTCCATTGCGGTGATTGCGAGACGCGCGCCACTCATGCCCAGTGGATGACCCAGGGCGATGGCGCCGCCGCGCGTGTTGATTCGGGAGTCGTCGTCCGCGAGTCCGAGTTCCCTCGTGCAGGCAAGCGCCTGCGCAGAAAACGCTTCGTTGAACTCGAGCACATCGAAATCGTCGAGCGACAGGTTCATGCGTTTTAGCAGTTTCTGTGTTGCCGGGACCGGGCCGATGCCCATGATCCGCGGCGGCACGCCCGCGACCGCCATACCCAGCACGCGTGCCTTCGGTGTCAGGCCGTGCTTCGCCGCGCCGGCTTCCGATGCGAGCAGTAATGCCGCCGCACCGTCATTGATGCCGGACGCGTTACCTGCCGTAACCGTCCCGTCGGGGAACAGCGAACGCAATGCGGCGAGTTTCTCGAGCGACGTGCTGCGCGGGTGCTCGTCGGTGTCGACGATGAGCGGGTCCTGCTTGCGCCGCGGCACGGATACCGGCGTGATCTCGTTGGCGAGACGGCCGTCCTGTTGTGCCGCTGCAGCCTTCTCCTGGCTCCACAGGGCGAATTTGTCCTGGTCCTCACGGCTGATCGATTTCTCGGCCGCGAGGTTCTCGGCCGTCTGCGGCATGACATCCGTGCCGTATTCCTTGTCCATTTTCTTGTTGACGAAACGCCAGCCCATGGTCGTGTCGTACATCGTCTGCGACCGCCCGAACGCACTATCGGACTTGCCAATGACGAATGGCGAACGCGACATGCTTTCCACGCCGCCGGCGATCATCAGCTCGCCTTCGCCGGCAAGGATGGCGTTGGCGCAGATGCCCACGGCATTGAGGCCGGAGCCGCACAGTCGATTGATCGTCGCGGCCGGCACATCCTGGGGAATTCCGGCGAGCAGGCTGCTCATGCGGGCGACGTTGCGGTTGTCTTCGCCAGCCTGGTTGGCGCAACCGAGCATGACGTCGTCAACGGCTGCCCAGTCGACGCTCGCGTTGCGCTCCATCAAGGCCGCGATCGGGATCGCTGCGAGGTCGTCTGTACGAACAGCAGCAAGGCCGCCGCCATAGCGCCCGACCGGAGTCCGGATGCCATCACACAAAAATACGTCAGTCATTTTTCTTTCCTGTTCTTCTAGTCCGCCGGTTGAATCGGTGCGCCGGTTTTTTCCCGAACTTCCTCAAACGTCACTCCGGGCGCCAGCTCGACGACCTGGAATCCCTTGCCGGTAACGTCAACAACAGCCAGGTCGGTGAAGATCCGGGACACAACGCCTGCACCGGTCAACGGGTAGGTGCATGCGTCGACGAGTTTCGGGTCACCGTTTTTGGTCGTGTGTTGGGTAATTACATAAATATTCATCACGCCCTGCACGAGATCCATCGCGCCACCGACCGCGGGAATCGCATCGGGCGCGCCCGTGGACCAGTTGGCAATGTCGCCGTTGGCCGCGACCTGCATCGTGCCGAGCACGCAGATGTCGATGTGGCCCCCGCGAATCATGCTGAAGCTGTCGGCGTGATGAAAATACGCGGCGCCGGGCAGGGCCGTCACGTACTTCTTGCCGGCGTTCATCAAATCGAGATCGCGCTCATCCTCGGATGGGGCAGGGCCCATGCCGAGCAGGCCATTCTCGGTGTGGTAGATGAATTCCCGGCCTTCGGGTACGGACTGCGCAATCAGCTCGGGGATGCCGATGCCGAGATTGACGTAGGAGCCATCCGGGATGTCTTGTGCGGCCCGGGCAGCCATTTCTTCTCGGGTCCAGCTCATGGATAGGTCCTCCCTGCGGCAATCAGGACGTCTTCATGGACGGGGTCGGTCACCTCGACGATGCGATTAACGAAGATACCCGGCGTGACGACGTGCTCCGGATCGATGTCGCCGCGTTCGACGAGTTTCTTCGTTTGCACGATCGTCGTCTTCGCGGCCATGCACATGAGCGGGCTGAAGTTACGCGCTGTCTTGTTGTACAGCAGGTTGCCGAGCGGGTCGCTGACCTCGCACTTGATCAATGCGTAGTCGGCCTTGAGCCACGGCTCCATGACGTAGGTGCGGCCATCGAACTCGCGGGTCTCCTTGCCTTCGGCCAGGACCGTGTTGACCGTGGTCGGCGTATAGAACGCGGGTACGCCTGCGCCGGCGGCTCGAATGCGTTCGGCCAGCGTGCCCTGCGGCACGATGTCGAGCTCGATCTTGCCTCCACGGTAGAGCTTCGGGAACACCTTGGACTGGCTGGAGCGCGGGAACGAACAGACCATCTTGCTGACTTGTCCATTGCCGATCAGCGCAGCCAGGCCGACTTCGCCGTTGCCCGTGTTGTTGTTGATGACGGTCAGGTCTTTCGCACCGTGGTCGATCAACGCGTGCAGCAGTTCGATCGGACTGCCCGATGCGCCGAAACCACCGACCATGACGGTCGCCCCGTCGGGGATATCCGCGACGGCTTCTGCGACCGATGGGCATTGCTTGTTTATCACTCTTCTTCTCCCGTGCAGTAAACGACTACACGAATGTTTCTGTCTCGTCCCAAAGCGCTTCTATCCGATCGATGCGGTCCGTCGCGACATCCTGGAGCTCTCTCGCAACCTGCGCCACGACGAGCTCGCACAGTGCAACGATGGGCACCGAGCTGTCGAACGGGCCAACCGCCGGCACATTTATCTGGCTCCAGGTTTCGGCCAGTTCGACCAATGGCGATAGCGGACTGTCGGTAATAGCCACGACCGTGACGCCGGCCTCGGCAAGCACCTGCGCCGCGAGCGTTACCTGTTTCCGGTAGCGCGGAAAATCGATGACCACGGCCGTATCGCCCGGGCCCGCGTCGCTGAGTTCGGTCCCGTAGGAGTGCTCGTCGAGCCAGTGCACGCCGGGCCGCACCATCGACAGGCCGCTCTGCAGCGCGTGCGCACCGGCCTGCGAGGTCTCGCCCGAGAGCACCCAGACGTTCCTGGCCCGCACGATCGGCGTCACGAGTTCGGTGATGCGATCGCCGGCTACCGCGTCGAAAACTGACGTGATGGCATCGTTGATGGTGGCTTTCGCGGCCGCGGTTTGGCCACCGCCGCTGCGGATGCGCTCGCTCGGGCGCGAGAGCCGGCGCGACAGGTCGCTGCGGACGTGTTCCTGCAGGTCGGTGTAGCCGTCGAAGCCCAGCTTGGTGGCGAAACGCACGATTGACGGGCGGCTGGTGCCGACCCGGCCGGCCAGATCGGAAACTGTGCCAAAAGCGAGGAGTGTGGGCTCGGCCAGTGCGGCTTCGGCGATACGCCGCTGTGTAGGCGTCAAATCGCTGCTGACCGCAGCGATGAGGTCCAGGGTGGACACGGCTGGAACAGGCCTGTTCATATTGTTACATTATCACATATTATCAGTGCAATGTGTTACATTGGTCTCAATATAGCTAAGCAGATTCCGAGGTGAAACGTGGCAGCATACGTTCCGACAGAAAGAGAGCAGGCGTTCAGGGATACGATCGAAAACCCCAAGTATGAGCGCGAGATCATCAATGGCCTGAAGCCGTTCTTCGCCGACAAGGCGCCGAACGACATCAAGGGCTTCTACTCGAAGGACGAACTGGCGGCCCTGCTGGCCGTGAAGGGGACCGATCGCGACGTCGAAAGCCGCATGCCGGTCAAAATGACGCGCCACTTCTTCGACATGGCGCAGAACAGCGTCCCGCTGCAGAACCTCGTCAAAGCCAACCCGGACGAAACACTGAACCTCGCCGGCTCGGAGGACCCGGGCTACCAGATGGACTTTGCTCCGGTTGAGGGCATGCTGCACAAGTACGAGATGGGCCTGCTGTATGCCGTCTCGACCTGTTCCGCGCATTGCCGTTTCTGCTACCGCGAAGAGCTCATCAGCCAGAAGGAAGTCGAGCGCCAGGATGGCACGGTCGCCAAGAAAGGCCTCGCGAAGATTCCCGAGGTCACCGACTACATCAAGGCGCATAACAAGATCGTCGAAGCGAACGGCGGGCGTCACCCGGAAACGGGCCGCGAGAAGCTCCGCGAAGTTCTGCTGTCCGGCGGTGACCCAATGGCGTTGCCGAACCGCAAGGTCGGTGCGTGGATGGCGGCGCTTGCCGAGGCGGGCGTAGAGTCGATTCGCCTCGGCACGAAGGAAATGTCCTTCCACCCGAAGCGCTTCGACCAGGCCTTCCTCGACATGATGGATAGTTTCCACGAGACGTACCCGGACGTTGGCTTCCGCCTGATGATTCACTTCAACCACCCGGACGAGTTCCTGCTCAAGGGTGACGACGGTGAATACCTGCAGAATCCGAACGGTTCGCTCATGTGGCACCCGGACACCAAGAAAGCAATCGAAGGTGTCACGGCACGCGGCTGGATCGTGGTCGAGAACCAGGCGCCGGTCATCAAGAACATCAACGATGACGCCGACGCCCTGCGCGTGATGCAACGTGCCCTGTACCGGGCCGGCGTCAACAACCACTACTTCTTCTGTGGTCGTGACATCGTCGCCTACCGGCACTTCAATGTGCCCATCGAAACCGTGTGGAATCTCCTCAACGAATCGCAGAAGGGATTGTCGGGCGTCGAAGCGCATGCGCGCTTGTCGATTACCCATTACAAGGGCAAGACAGAAGTCGCCGCCGTTACGAACGAGGCAATTCCCGGCGTACCGGGGTCCGAGAATGGTGTGTTGATCTTCAAGATCCTGCGCAGCGCATTGGACGCACCGGACAAGGGCAAGGTTTGCATCGTTGGACGCAACCCGGATGCTATCTGGTTTGACGACTACGAAGATCGTGTCCTCTATGACGAGGCAGGCCTTTACGACTACACGCGCGTCGACAAGAAGAAAGTCGAGATCAGCGAGGAAGAACTCGAGGCGGCCGTAGGCTAGACTCCGTTTTTCGCTTACGGCGCACCGGCAACAGAGAGGCAGGCATCATGGGAACAGACATTTTCAGAGTGATTGCAGAGTTCAAGGATGCTAACGGCAAGCCACTGGCAGGAAATGATCTGACGGTCGTCCTGATGGACAAGGACAAGTACTTCGATGACAAGCTCGACTATTCGCAGTTGTCGCCGGAGGGCGTGGCCGAGTTCATGATCATGTCGGCCGACATCCTGTCCTTCGATTCGCGGGGTGAACGCACGCCGGACTTGTACTTTGTCGTGAAGAAGGATGGCAAGGAGATATTCCGCTCGGAAGTGTTCGCGCAAGTTAACTTTGAGTTGAAAGACCCCGTAACCGGAAGACCTAAAGGCCTTACGATGCAGTTTGGGCCGTTCGAGGTTGCCACCGACTGAAAATCGAATCCCACGTCGCCGTCGAGTCAGCGGATCAGAACGCGGTCGACCTGCTGCAGCAGGCGTCTGATCTCGCGAAACAGCGCATCAAGTTCGCGATGACTCAAGGCGCCGTCTGGCTGACGCGTGACGGCCATACCCAGCGCCTGCGGCGTGCCAAGCGCAAGCTGCGCGCAGGCGATGAGTTACATCTCTACTACGACGAAGACGTGCTCGCGGAAACGCCACCCGAGCCAATCCTGGTTGCCGATGTCGGCGAGTACTCGGTCTGGAACAAGCCCTATGGCCTGCGCTCGCAGGGTTCGAAGTGGGGCGACCATTGCACGGTCGTGCGCTGGGCGGAACGGAACCTGAGCCCGGAGCGCCCGGCGTTTACCGTGCATCGCCTCGATCGCGCGGCCAACGGACTCATTCTCGTTGCTCACTCCAAGAGCATGGCGGCGGCGCTCTCGCAGGTGTTTCGATCCCGCAAGGTGGAGAAGCGTTACCTGGCTTTGGTCGCCGGCGACATGTCGGACATCCCGGACCCGCTACGCGTCGATAAGCCGATCGACGACAAGAGCGCGGTTAGCGAAGTGCAGTTCCTGGAACTCAGTGACGACAAGACGCAGTCGCTCGTCGAGGTTCGCATCGAGACGGGCCGCAAGCACCAGATTCGCCGTCACCTGGCGGATCTCGGTCACCCGGTTATTGGCGACCGCCTGTATGGCTCCGGCGAGGATGACGATGTCGACCTGCAGCTGACTGCATTCCTGCTGGCGTTCCGCTGTCCGGTGTCAGGCAGGAAAGTCGAGTACCGGCTTAGCTAGAGTACTCTGCGACCGCGCCGCCCAGCACATCCATGTCCGGCGTGATGCCTAGCCCCGGAGCGTCCGACGCAGCCATATTGCCGGCCACCCGTTCGGGCGCCCCCGTGGCATTCCGGACCGTGACATAGCTGTTGAAGTCGGTTGCCGAGAAGCGCAGTGACTCCGGCGTCGAATGTGCCAGGTGCGCGATTGCGGCCGTGATGATGTCGCCGCCCCAGCTATCCTCAATGGTCATCGGAATGTTCAACGATACGCAAAGGTCCCGAATCTGCCGTGCTTTTGTGAGGCCGCCGACCTTCGAGATCTTCAGATTAATCACGTCCATCGCACCATCGGTGTGACCGCGAATCAATGCTTCGATATCGGTGATGTTCTCGTCCAGTATGAACGGCAGGTTCGTCTTCTGCCTGACAATCCGGCAATGCTCGTAGGAGCGGCAAGGCTGTTCGATGTATACGTCTCGATCACGCACGGCGTTCACAACCCGGATCGCATTGTCGACTCGCCAGCCCGTATTCGCATCGGCGACGAGAATCTCGTCCGGCGTCATCAGATCGGCGACCGCGTGAATCCGGTCGATATCATCCTGCGGCTTACCGCCGACCTTAAGCTGGAACTTGGTGTAACCAGCGTCGCGATGGGCCGCAACGTTCTCCGCCATCTCAGCGGCGGGTCGTTGGCTGATCGCCCGGTACAGCGCGACGCTTGCGCCAAACTTGCCGCCCATCAGGTCACAGACCGACCTTCCGGTCGCCTTGCCCAGGAGGTCCCAGCACGCCATGTCGATCGCCGACTTGACGTACGGGTGGCCCAGTAAAGCCTGGTCCATCAAACGGTTGATCGGCCCGATCGCTGTCGGGTCCTGACCGAGCAGGGTCTCTGCGAGTTCGCCAATCCCGGCGCGTGCGCCCGGACCGAAAGCGGGCAGGTAGAACGGGCCCAGTGGACAGACCTCGCCGTACCCGGACAGACCGTCGTCGGTAATTAACTCGACAACGGTACTGTCGAAGACTTCGACGAACTTGCCCTCGGACCAGGAGTAACGGCCCTCGACCAGCGGCAGGTCCACCTGGTAAACACGAATCGCGGTAATCTTCACGTTGTCTATTCTCTTTATCTGGTGCGGAATGTGCCGTGCTAGTCTACCGCGTTGGTGCCCGATGAACGAAGTATCCATAAAGACGATCAGCTGCCCGTACTGTGGCGAGCACATCGATGTTTTAATCGATGGTTCACTGCCTGAGCAGGAGTACGTCGAGGACTGCGAGGTATGCTGCCGGCCGATCATGCTCCGCGTACAGATTGATAACGATGGGGATGCCGCGGTTGCGGCACGTAGTGAGAATGAGTAGAACTAATCAAAAACCGAAAGCCAGCCAACACAGGTTCCAGTAATGAGTTCATCCACAAACGATAATCTTGCGGTGTTGATTGACGCCGATAATGCGCAGGCGTCGCCGATCCAGGAATTGCTGGAAGAGGTTTCACGCTATGGCACGGCCAATGTGAAGCGAGCCTACGGAGACTGGTCGTCTCCGCAGCTCAAGAAGTGGAAAGAAGAGCTGCACACGCACGCAATCAAACCCGTGCAGCAGTTCGCCTATACCAAGGGCAAGAATGCTACCGATTCAGCATTGATTATCGATGCAATGGATCTGCTGCATACAGGCGACCTGAACGGCTTCTGCCTGGTGTCGTCGGACAGCGATTTCACGCCGCTCGCGGCACGGATTCGAGAGTCGGGACTAAAGGTCTACGGCTTTGGTGAAAGAAAGACGCCGCAGCCGTTTGTTGCTGCCTGCGACAAGTTCATTTACACCGACATCCTGACACCGCAGAAAGCGACGCCGGCCAAGGGAAAACCCAGGGCGCCATCGCCGAAGAAGAAGCTGCTCGAGGCTGTCGACATAGCAGCGCAGGACGATGGTTGGGCGCACCTCGGTACCGTTGGCACGACCCTGCTCAAGAACGACCCGGCATTCGATTCGCGCAACTACGGATTCAGGAAGCTGGTCGAGTTGGTTAAAGCGCAAAAGTATCTCGAGGTGAGGAAAGTGAAGATCGAGTCGGGTGGGTCAACGATCCTGGTGAGGATCAGGTAGCGCGACATTGAGTCGATTCCTTCGGCAATCGACAAACGCGGTGAATAGCGCAATGAGGGGAAGACGATGAATAGAATTCTGGGCGGCCTGTGCCTCGTACTAATATCGTACTCGGCCATGGCCGAGCACCATGGTTCGGAAGACGCTGATCTCCACGCCGCGATCAAGACGTTTGACCACGCCTATGCCACCAACGACGTCGAAACCTATTTCGGCTACTACGCTGACGATGCGACGGTGTATTTCTACGGCGCGCGGCAGGATGTCGATGCCTACCACGAGGAGTGGACCGCGATGATGGAAGCTGGCGGTGGTGTCGAAAAGAACGAGATGTCCGATCTGCAGGTGCAGCTAATGCCGTGTGGAGACGTCGCCATCGCAACGTCCTTCATCGACAATCGCACGCGCTCGCCCGACGGGACGATTTCCACGGCAAGAGCATTCGAGACCGACGTGTGGCAGAAGATCGACGGCGAGTGGAAGATCATCAGCCTGCACTACAGCGACATTCCGTCAGAAGAGTAGCCAGGCACCCTGCCGCGTTCGCCGTCGGACGGGCGGCCCGTCATGCGCGCGTCTACCAGGCGCTGCCCACGGTCAGGTAGATGGACGTATCCTCGGGACCCCTGGCAACGTCCATACCGACCTGCATTCCGAGCTTGCGTGCTATGCGGTAGCGGAAGCCGACACCACCGGCGGCGACGTTCTGTCCCTCGGTACCGAACTCGCGCACCGCGTTCTCGACCGGCCCCCTGGCGAGATCGACATTGATGGGCAGGATGCCGGAGAGAATAGTGACGAATACCAGCGCCACCGCCAGCATCGTCCACCGCAATGATTTGCGGATGACCGGTTTCACACTCTTTCCCTTGTCTTAAGCGACAAGCTTAACCGCCGACATCACCCGTCGGTAAGGACGGATTACCCGTACCGTGACTGACTAAATTTTACTCGAATGCTCAATATTTATACCGCGCGCGACGCCGCAAGAATTTGCTATGTTTGCAGGGGATATACGTATGTTCATGCGTACGGGTTGAGGGCATAAATAACGAGATGCTGCGCGATTGGCAGAACCGCATAAATGGAATACGAATGGTGAATCGAGTATTGAGACTGTCGTCTCGTTCGGCTGCACTGACCTTGGTTTTCGCGGTGAGCAACGGCCTGGCGCAGGAACATGACGAACCTGCCGCCGAGCATGCTGCGTCGTCGAGCGCGTTCCACCTTGTGACCCAGCGCACCTGGTACTTTCGTACCTTCATGCCGGATTCGAGCAATGATGCGGATACGCTCGGCCTTGAATTCATAACCGCCTGGGAGTGGGGAGACTACAGCGCGACTAACATTGCGTACATCGAAGTCGCTGACTACGAAGTCGGTATTCCCGGCCTGCCTCCCGGCAACCCCGAGCCTGGCACAGCCTCGGATACGGGTATCAACGACCTGTTAACCGCATTCCTGTTTTCGAAAGAGGGTTGGCACCATGGCCCGCACCACTTCGGCCTCGGAGTCGCAGCCCAGCTTCCCACCGGCTCCGGCGAAACGCTTAGCAGCGGCAAGTGGTCGCTGGGTCCTTCGGTCGAATATGAATACATTGGCGATCGGCTGTTCGTTGCAGTCGTCGCGCTGCAACTCTGGTCTGTGGCCGGTGATTCCGAACGTAAAGACGTCAACATGTTGATGGTCAAGCCGATGATCACGTACGACCTGACTGAGAAATGGAAGGTGGTGTACATGCCTTACGGCATCAGCGCCTACTGGAATAAACCGTCCGGCCAGCAGTGGTACGTCCCACTGGGCGGCGGCATACAGCGGCAGTTCAACATCGGCTCCAAAGCATCGGCGTTCTCGTTACAGTATTTCCACAACGTCGTCCGCCCGGACAGTGGTGCCGAGGATGATCTCCGCTTGATGCTTGAAATCAATTTTTGAGGAGCATAATTGTGACGAGAAATACGATGGTGGCGCTCCTGCTTGCGTTCGCCGTGCCCGTTGCGACGATCAACGTCGCCGTCGCACAAGAAGGCCAGGACGACGTATCCAAGGCACTGGACTCGACGGCGACCCAATGGTCATTACAAGTGGCCTACCAGACGATGCCGGATTATTTCGACGATGTACTCCCATCCGGGTCCACTCGTCCGGCCGGCCCGACGGACTACCTCCAGGCGCGCGTCGTCGCGCCGCTCGTGTACGACACGTTCACGATCCTGCCGCGACTAACGCTTCGCCATTACGAGAACTCACAGGGCCAATCGGGTTTTGGCAATACTGAGCTTTTCGGTTTGATCATTCCGAAATCCTGGGACTGGGGAAACGGTCGCGGTGGTATCGGTCCGCTTATCACGGCCCCGGGCGACGAAGAGGTTGCCCGCGATGAATGGGGATACGGCGTGGCCGGGGCCCTCGTGAATACCTCGGGCAAGTGGTTCTACGGTGTGCTGCTGACGCAGAGCTGGCGTTCCGTTGACCCGGTGGCACTCCCGGCCGGTACGAGTGATACCAACCCGCTCGGCATAGCGCCATTCCTGAACTATCAGCTCGGTGGTGGCTGGTTTATCGGTAATGGCGACATGGTCGCGCAGTACGACTGGGATTCGAAGAAGTTCTACCTTCCAATCGGTGTGCGCATTGGCAAGGTTGCCGTTAAACCGGATGGCAGCTGGAACATCTACTTCGAGTACCAAACGAGTCTTGTGTACGACGATTGGCCCGGCGCTGCCGTGAAGAACTCTTATCGCTTCAACGTCAGCTACACCTGGCCCATCGGGAATTAGTGATCTTGTGAGGAGATCAGAATGAAGACTGTTAAACTCCTATCAGTGATTGCGCTTGCGTTGTTCATTGCTGCTCCTGTTAACGCACAAAGTGCGGACGACTGGAAGTCCTGGCCGAGCGTCGACAACTGGAGCATCGGTGCAGGCTACTTCTCCCCGAATCTCGACACGCAGATCGTCGTTACTGACGAGGACGGGAATATCGGGACAGGCATCAATTTCGAGCAGAACCTCGGTCTGGATGACAACAAGGCGACCGGGCTGTTGGCGGTCAAATGGCATTTCGCCAAGCGACACGCCGTTGCATACCGCTTCTTCCAGTTAAACCGGAGCGCGCAAGCAGAGTCAACTGTTGCGATCGGTATCGGCGATGAGATCTTCGATGTCACGCTGCCGATCCAGTCATTTTTCGACATCACCGCACACGAGATCGCGTACTCGTACTCAGTGCTGCTTGATGAGCGGAAGCACCTCTACCTGGGTCTCGGTATCTCGTTTCAGGACCTGGCGCTGGGTATCCAGGGCACTGCAAGTAGCCCCAACCCCGGTGAGAGGATCAATTCACAATTGGCCTCGACTGCACCGCTGCCAACGCTCAACATCGGCTTTGATTACGCCTTTACCGATAAGTGGGTATTTGTGTCACGACTCGGTTGGCTCGCTGTCGAGCTTGATTTTGCTGCGGATGATAGCCTCAGCGGCAAGATCATTAACGCCAATGCGGGAGTGGAGTGGAGAGCGTTCGAGAATGCGGGCTTCTTCCTGCAGTACCAGCTATTTGATGTGGACGTAGATTACCTCGCCGAGGGGGTTCTCTTCGCGCTTGACTACGACTACAGGGGGCCCGTGCTGGGGGTCAATATTCGATTCTAAGCTCACCCCGCAACCGGTCTCTCTGGAGGCGTGAAGGGCAACCGCAATGCAAGAAACGCTAAGAGAGAAGGTTCTAATACTGGTAGTTGTGACGCTGCTGTTGCCGGCGGTAGCTATCGGTCAGGAGCCGCCTGCCGAATCTTTACACTGGGCCTATTCCGCTTATTTTGGAACGGGCTGGTATCGCGTCGCCGACGACAGGGACGTATTCGTTGTCAGGATGACGCCCCGCTGGACGCTGTCGGAACCCTCATTCGATGGCACCGGCAAGCGGAGCGTCGGTATCTATCTCAAGGCGCCAGTATCCGTTGGCCTGGACAGGTTTTCGTACGATGACGTGATCGATGCCGCCGATATCGATAACGTGGCGTCAATCAGCGTTAACCCGGGAATTGATATCGAAGTCCCGGTCAACGACATCTGGTCCCTGCGACCGTATGCGTCCATCGGCTACGGGAAAGGGTCCGAGTCCGATATTTCCGCGTGGACGTATTGGGCTGGAGTCAAAAGCCGGGTCTCATTTCGATCAGGAAAACTCAACTGGGGGTTGCTGAACCAGGTGGGCTTCGTTGGCTACACGCCGAACGAAGGACCGGATGACGTGATCTGGCCGGTAATGGCCGGTTTCGAATTCGACTACCCGGTGGGGTCCCCGCGCTCCGACGGCGACCAGTTGCTGCTGCACTGGCATGCGATGTACACCGCGTTCCGTGACGATCTGGAATTCAGCGGAAACCCTGCGGTTGATCGGCCAGTGAGTGATCAATGGGAGGTCGGTGCAGCCATCCGGCGTCGGGATTCAGGTCTCCGTATCTGGTTCCTGGAGTTCGACATGCTTGGGCTCGGGTATCGCTTCAGCAGTAATGGTAATTTGAAGGGCATAACGTTCGTATTTCGATCCGCTTTTGACGACTAGTCATCGTCTGCCCGAATTGACAGGAGAAGCATCGTGAAATTCTTGAAATCAGCGCTACTAACCGGGCTTTATGTGCTTCTGCCCCTGATGCTTCTTTGGATCGGCCTGCGTGAGATCGGTGGCTTACTGGCAAGCATGGCGGAGCCCATGGCCGACATGTTCCCGAGCGAGTATTTCGAGGATCTGCATTGGCCGGGTATCGTCGCGGCGATCCTGATTGCCGGTGCCGCTTTGGTGATCGGCATCGTGGCGAAGCTCGAGTTTATTTCTGGCCTCGCGGACAAATTTGAAACCCATATTCTGTATCGCGTGCCGATGTATCGCATGCTCAAGATTATCTCGAGCTCACTCGTCCGGGCGGAGAAAAGCGATGTGAAGCCGGCCCTGATCGAAGACGACGACGGTGGTGGCGACCCCTGCTACGTCATGGAGATTCACGGGAATGGTATGGCTACGGTACTGTTGCCGTGGACGCCGGCATCCTTCGCAGGAAGTATCAAGGTCGTGCCGGTGTCGAAGCTCCGCTACCTGGGCTGTTCGGTCGATGAATACTCGCGTTCGATAAGCTTCATGGGTATTGGCGTCGGGGACTGCCTGGCCCAGCCCGTAAGCAATTCAAACAAAAACAATGAAGTGACCTGACTCGGGGGAAAACATGCAAATCAGAGTATCCGTTCGGAAGTTCCTCGTGCCGGCCATCTGCACCGCAATGCTCGTGAGTTTCGGGCAACCGGTACTCGCTCAACTCGACGACTCGGGCCAGTACTCGGATCGCATTCATCTCAAGAACGGCGATGTAATCACGGGTAACATGAAGGAGCTCGATCGTGGCAAGCTGCGCCTGAAGACGCGGACGATGGACACCGTCTTCATCAACTGGGTCGATATCGAGTCGATCGACAGCGACAAATACCTGCGCATTGGGAAAGCCGATGGCAGCTTCAACTACGGCGTTATTCAACAATCCGATCTCGACTCCGGGTTGATCGTCGAAGACCACAGCCAGGAGACGGAGGTACCGATTCTCGCCGTCTCTACGATTCAGCCGATTCGGGTGAACCAGTCATTCTGGCACCAGCTCGAAGGGGATGTGAGTGCCGGTATCGACTACACGAAAGGCAGCGACATCCTGCTCATTAACCTGTCGTCCAACCTGCGCTTCAGGCAGGAGAAGTACGAACTGTCGTTCGGCGCCAACTGGAATGAAACCTCGCGGACTGAAGACAATAATTCATCGCGCGCGGACCTCAATGGCAACTACACTCGATTTCTCAAGGATCGTTGGTTCTGGAAAGGGTCGGTCGGCTTCGAGCGCAATGAGGAACTAGGACTGGACTTTCGGGCGCTTGTCGGCGGATCCGCGGGCAAGTACCTGGTCCAGACGCCGACCTTGCGATTCGAACTCAACGCCGGTCTCGCCGGTAACCTGGAGCAGCGAGAAGATGGCGAGTCGCAGAGTATCGAAGGCCTGATACGGTCATCACTGGATATCTTTAAGTACTCTTTACCGATCACGCGCCTTTCGGCAAATATCAGCATCTTCCCCGGAATCACCGAATCGGGTCGTATCCGTACCAATACCGATATCAGCATGCGCAATGAAATTATTCGCTCCGTGTTTTGGAACCTGTCGCTTTACCACACGTATGACAATCGCCCGCCGGAAGGGTCCTCCGAGGATGACTACGGAATCGTCACCTCGATCGGCGCGTCCTTCTAGTACCTGCGTGTGGTAAGCAATTGAATTCATATCGCGTCTTCCTCCTGGTCGCCGTATGCATTGCGGTCAGCACTGTGTGGCGACCCGCGTCGGCCCAGTCTGAGGCCGTCAGGGAACTTCGTGAGGCGCGTTCCTTCTTCGCGCTGCCGGTGGAGCTCGACGTCGACAGGGGTGCCGCGAACGGCAATGCGGCCATTATGCGGATCATGCCGCTCTACACATTTCCGCTCGGCGACAGCTGGAAGCTCGTCAACATGACGATATTGACGCTCGCGGACGCACCGGGTACGCCGGTATTCCCCGGGGAGCCGGGGGGCGGCAAAGTCACGGGCGCTTCGGACATCCTGCACACAAGCCTCTTCACACCTGAACGAAACGGCAATTTCACTTGGGGCGTCGGGCCAATTTTGAGTCTGCCTACCGCAACCGATCCGGCGCTCGGCAGTGAAAAGTGGTCGCTCGGTCCGGCGTTCCGACTTACCTACACCACACAGAAATGGAATCTTGGAGTCGTAGCCGGTCAGCGTTGGTCGTTCGCCGGCACGAGCAACCGTGACGATGTAAACCAGCTTGTGATTCGCGGCGCCATCAGGCGCACATTGCCCAACAACTGGTACTTCGTCTCCGCACCGTTGATCGTTGCCAATTGGAACGTAGCGGGGGAGAAATGGACGGTTCCTCTGGGTGGGGGCTTTGGGCGCTCGTTTGAAATCGGTGGCTACCCGTGGGCGTGGTCCGTGCAGGGCTATTACAATGCCATCAAGCCGGACTCTGCGCCCGACTGGTTCGCGCGCTTCGCGATCATCGCCGCAATTCCGTTCGGCACCAAATAGTCCGGATCCCGATTCTCAGACGAAAAAAAAGCCCGGCGCGCAACGATATGATCGCGCGCCGGGCATTGTCTTAAACCTCGTCTACACTGCCGTCAGATGCTAATGCGACCCGATAGATTCGAGGATCTTCGCCTTCGCATCGCCGACCGTGAACGTTCCCGGCTTCTGGCTCGGCGGAAACTCCTCGAATGTCGCCAGGAAATTGCCAACGTAGGCGGCCGCAGGCGTCATCAGGAAGACGCGATCGAGGTACCAATCGTAATAAGTGTTCGACGTGATCTGCCCACGCTCATAGGGGTCGCGCCGCAGGTTGAACAGCAGCGGGAAACGCAGGACGGTCCAGGGTTCCGCCCAGGCC
>CAZKZE010000050.1:0-22765 GCA_964557165.1 uncultured Woeseiaceae bacterium | reverse complement strand
ACGAGGGCTGTCCGCGGAGCTGCTGGAGCGCGGACTGCGGCTGGATATTCGCCAGGGCGGGGAAGAAATTCAGCCGTATGGTCAAAGACATACGCGCAAACTGAAGAAATTGCTTCAAGAAGAGGGGGTGGTTCCGTGGATGCGGGATCGCCTGCCGCTTGTCTACTCGGGAGAGCGGTTGGTCGCGGTTGCGGACCTCTGGATTGCCGCCGACGCGAGCAGTGAACCTGGCGTTGGTATCCGCTGGAGTGATCGGCCCGCTTTGCATTAAGCCGGATGAATCATTGTGAAGGTGCATGCTCTTCGGTAGACTTTAATACCGTCTTTTATCCAACGACGGCGCGGACACGAAGGGTTGGAGAAAGCACACCGCTGGCAAGGCAGTGCTTTGATCCGACCCTTTTTCGTTGCTGAGTTAATCACATGGGCATGAGGCCCTGAGCTCACACATGACATCTTATGTTTTCATCACCGGTGGTGTGGTTTCTTCCCTCGGGAAGGGCATCACGTCGGCATGCCTCGGCGCCATCCTGGAAGCGCGCGGACTCACGATCAGCATGATCAAGCTCGATCCCTACATTAACGTGGATCCGGGCACGATGAGCCCGTTCCAGCACGGCGAGGTTTTCGTCACCCATGACGGGACAGAGACGGATCTCGACCTGGGACACTACGAGCGCTTCGTGCGCACTGCGAAGGGTGGGCGTCACAGCAACTACACGACCGGTCGAATCTACGAGAGTGTCATCGCCAAGGAACGCCGCGGCGACTATCTTGGTGCGACCGTGCAGGTGATCCCGCACATCACGAACGAGATCAAGGAAAGCGTACAAAAGGGTGCCGGCGACGCCGACATCTGCCTGGTTGAGATCGGTGGCACGGTTGGCGATATCGAGTCGCTTCCGTTTCTCGAGGCCATTCGGCAGATGGGCGTCGAGCTTGGCCATGATCGGGTCGTCTATGTACACCTGACGCTGGTGCCGTACATCCCGACGAGCTCGGAAATCAAGACCAAACCGACGCAGCATTCAGTCAAGGAGCTGCGCTCTATCGGTATCCAGCCGGACATACTCGTCTGTCGATCGGAACGGCCGCTCCCCTCGGATGAGCGTAAGAAGATCGCGTTGTTTACGAACGTTCCCGAGAAGGCCGTTATCTCGGCCTACGACGCCGACGACCTGTACAAGATCCCGGCGATGATGCATGAGCAGGGGCTGGATGGAATCGTCGCACGCCAGCTCGGCCTGGACCTGCCGAAAGCAGACCTCGGCGAGTGGGACGCCGTCGTCGAGGCGAAACAGAATCCGACGGCATCCGTCGATATCGCAATGGTCGGCAAGTACATGGATCTCAAGGATTCCTACATCTCGCTGGTCGAAGCGCTACAGCACGGAGGCATTCATACGCGCACCCGGGTCAACCTGCATTTCATCGAGTCGACGGACATCGAGGAGGAAGGCCTCGCCGTGCTCGAGTCGATGGACGGTATCGTCGTGCCGGGTGGCTTCGGCGATCGCGGTGTCGAGGGTAAGATCCAGGCGGTACGCCTGGCCCGTGAGAAACATATTCCGTACCTCGGTATCTGTCTCGGCATGCAGGTCGCTGTGATCGAGGCCGCGCGCAACCTGGCGGGGCTCGAGGGCGCGATGAGCACCGAGTTCGACCTGAGCACACCGCACCCGGTCGTCGGCCTGATCACCGAGTGGCAGGACGCGAGTGGTGGTGTTGAAGAGCGCGACGAGGCATCTGAACTGGGCGGTACGATGAGGCTCGGTGGCCAGAGTGTATCGCTCGTGGACGGTTCATTGGCCGCAAACAGCTACGGCGCTACCGACATCGTCGAACGTCACCGGCATCGCTACGAGGTCAACAACAATTACCGCGACCGCCTGTCGGACGCCGGACTCATATTCTCAGGGCTGTCCGTTGACGATCTCGTCGAAATGGTCGAGATCGAGGATCACCCGTTCTTCCTGGCCAGCCAGTTCCATCCCGAATTTACGTCGAATCCGCGCGATGGGCATCCGCTGTTCAAGAGCTTTATCGCGGCCGTGCGTGCGCACGCCGAGAGAAGCGAACTGCCGGAGGTCGCGCAGGGATGAAACTTTGTGGCTTCGAGGTTGGCAATGAGCGACCGATCTTCCTGATCGCCGGTACCTGCGTTGTGGAAAGCGAGCAAATGACGCTGGATACAGCAGGCACGCTCAAGGAAATCACGACGGAGCTTGGCGTTCCGTTCATTTACAAGTCGTCATTCGACAAGGCGAACCGCAGTTCGCGCGATGGTTTTCGCGGCCCTGGCATGGAAGAGGGGCTGCGCATTCTTGGTGAGGTCAAGAAACAGCTCGGCCTGCCGGTTCTCACCGACGTGCACGAGGACACTCCCATGAATGAGGTCGCTGACGTCGTGGACGTACTGCAGACACCCGCATTCCTCTGCCGACAGACGAATTTCATCCTGCGTACAGCCGCGACGGGTCTGCCAGTGAACATCAAGAAGGGACAGTTCCTGTCCCCGTGGGAAATGCAGAACGTTGTCGACAAGGCAAAGTCGACCGGTAATGACAACATCATGGTCTGCGAGCGTGGATTCTCGTTCGGCTACAACAACCTTGTTTCAGATATGCGCAGCCTCGCCGTCATGCGCGGCACCGGCGCGCCGGTGGTCTTCGATGCGACCCACTCGGTGCAACAGCCGGGAGGACTCGGTACCGCCTCGGGTGGCAAGCGCGAGTTCATCCCGGTGCTAGCACGTGCCGCGGCCGCGGCAGGTGTTGCTGGATTCTTCATGGAAACGCACCCGGACCCGGCCACAGCGCTCAGTGATGGCCCTAATGCCTGGCCGCTCGACAAGATGAAACAATTGCTTGAGACGCTTATGTCGCTCGACCAAACAGTCAAACAACACGGCTACCATGAGGCGGATTATGGCCTCGGAGTACCCGACTCGCCCTGATAACTGGAAAGAAAATGATCAAGATTACGGAATTACGTGGTCGGGAGATTCTCGACTCACGCGGTAACCCTACTGTTGAAGCGGACGTCACGCTTGCGGATGGCACCATGGCACGCGCGCTCGTCCCGTCAGGCGCGTCTACCGGTACGCGCGAAGCCGTCGAACTGCGCGACGGCGACAAATCGCGCTATCTCGGCAAAGGCGTGCTGAAGGCTGTCGCCAATGTTAACGGCGCGTTGCGCGATGCGCTGCTCGGCCGGGAATTCGCTAACCAGCGAGCGCTTGACCAGGCGATGATCGATCTCGACGGCAGCGACAACAAGGGCAATCTCGGTGCGAATGCGCTGCTGGCGATCTCGCTGGCCGCAGCGCGGGCCGAAGCGGCGTCCAATGGTGTCTCCTTGTTCCGCCATCTCGGCAACGGCACCACGATGCCCGTGCCGATGATGAACATCATCAACGGCGGCGCGCATGCGGACAACAGTGTCGATATCCAGGAGTTCATGATCCTGCCCGTCGGCGCGCCGAACTTCGCCGAAGCATTGCGCTACGGCGCCGAGATATTCCACAGCCTGAAGAGTGTATTGAAGGGGCAGGGACTCAATACCGCCGTTGGCGACGAGGGCGGCTTTGCGCCTGACCTGCCATCGAATCGCGCAGCACTGGATACGATCATGACGGCGATTGAGAAGGCCGGCTACAAGGCCGGCGATGACATTCTGCTGGGCCTCGATGTGGCCAGTTCCGAATTCTACAAGGATGGCGTCTATGACCTCGAGTCCGAGGGGAGGCAGTTCGATGCGTCAGGATTCACCGATTTCCTGGCGGAACTGGCCGATTCCTACCCGATCATCACGATCGAGGACGGCATGGACGAGAGCGACTGGGACGGCTGGGCGGAGCTCACGCGCAAGCTGTCGGATCGCGTTCAACTCGTCGGCGACGACCTGTTTGTCACGAATACGTCGATCCTGAAACGGGGTATCGACGAGAATATTGCCAATTCGATATTGATAAAACCCAACCAAATCGGTACCTTAAGCGAAACTCTTGATGCAATTACTATGGCAGACGAAGCGGGTTACTCCGCGGTGATCTCGCATCGGTCCGGCGAAACGTCGGATGCAACGATCGCAGACATCGCAGTTGGGACCCAGGCGACGCAAATCAAGACCGGTTCCCTGTCCCGGTCTGACCGCATCGCCAAGTACAACCAGCTGCTACGCATCGAAGAGGAATTGGGCGAAGAAGCAGGGTATGCAGCGCGCGATGCGTTCTCCGTGAAGGTCGGATAACGCAGCACGGCGAAGGTTGGGGTACAGCTTGAACGGTTCACGCTGGTTACTGGTGTTGTTAGCGATTGCCGGGCTCGGTTTGCAGGCCGAACTCTGGTTTTCCGACGACGGCTATCGCAAGACGCTGAAATTGCGCGAGGCAGTTGCAAGCCAGAGTGATCTCAATGATTCTCTGCGTGACCGCAATGCGGCGCTCGATGCCGAAGTGATCAATCTCAAGCAGGGCCGCGACGCTGCAGAGGAGCGTGCCCGAACCGACCTCGGCATGATCGGCAAGTCGGAAACCTTCTACCAGGTCGTGCCGGTCGCCAGCGCCTCGAACTAGGAACTCCCAATGTCACTTCCGGATTGGGCCCGTGCATACGGTGCTCCGTTGTTTGCCGCGCGTATTCGCACGAGCCCCGAGGACTTTGAGGTCATCGAAGAGCTCGGTTTCGAGTTCACGGGCGATGGCGAGCACGACTACCTGTGGATTGAGAAGACAGGCACCAATACCGAGTGGCTCGCGCGGCAGCTCGCGCGGTTTGCCGACGTGCCCGCCAGGGATATCGGTTACGCCGGACTCAAGGATCGCCATGCCGTCACACGGCAGTGGTTCAGCGTGCCGCGCTGGAATTCACCCGACTGGGCTGCGCTGGACACTGATGGGGTAGAGCTCCTCGATGTGCGCCGTCATAGCAAGAAGCTACGCAGGGGTGCGCACAAATCCAACGCTTTCAGGATCGTATTACGCGGCAGTGACGTTGCGAATTACACGGAGAAACTCGAAGAGCGAGTCAGGGTCATTCGCGACAAGGGCGTGCCGAACTACTTCGGAGAGCAACGCTTTGGCCGCGACGGGGCGAACCTCGGGTTGGCGGATGCATGGGCGCAGGGCAAACGCCTGCCGCGTCACAAACGCAGCATCGCGATTTCTACGATAAGGTCCTTTGTATTCAACGAATCACTTGATTCGCGCGTTCTCGATGGCACCTGGAACACGCTGGTGCCTGGTCACAAGGCAAACCTCGACGGAACTGCCAGCGTATTCGATGTTGACGAAGTCGATGAAGAGCTGCTGCAGCGCTGCGCGGCGATGGATATTCATCCCGCCGGCGAACTCGTGGGCGATGGATCTGAAACGGGTCCGGAGGAATGGCTATCCGCCCTGGGCCGGGCGCGCGTCGACAGGGGGACAAGGAGCCTGCGACTGAGAGTCGATGGACTGTCCGTGCAGGCGAGTGGTGATGCCGCCGTCCTGTCGTTCACGCTCGGCCGGGGCGCCTTCGCAACGTCAGTTTTGCGAGAGATCGCGCAGGCGACAACTGCCTGACGGTTTAGATGTCGCGGCCGGTCGGCCTAGTCCTGCAGGAACGACTTCAGCTCGACGAGGTGTTTCTCGTAATTCTTCCACCGCGCGACTGAGGTGCTGTAGATCCCTTGCCTGACTTGCCAGCTACTGGGTGTGACGACTGAGCGCTCGGTTCTGTCGAAGTGGAGACACTCGTCCTCCCAGGGCAGGTCACAGAACGCGATGAGTTCCTTCGAAATGGCTTCAAGGTTTCCGACCAGGTCTTCGTACTGAAGCTCCAGGTACGCCGTCGGCAAGACCGCAGCCCAGTGCTTCATGAGTCGTCGGTATTCCTTGTAGTACTGCCCAAAGTGCATCAGGTCGTTGGTGAAGTCATTGCCCATCTTGAACGACATGGTGTAGCAGGAAATCGCCACGTCCAACGGCTCACGCAGACAATGAATGATCTTCGCGTTGGGAAACAGTATCGAGATCAGTCCCAGCTGAATACAATTTAGCGGGTACTTATCGGTGATGCGACTCGCGGATTCCGGGCTCTTCCTGGTCAGGCCATCCAGGTAGATGCCGCACAAGTGCTCTATGGATTCCTGTTCGACAGGCAGGTTGACCCGGTCCGCAATGGCCGGCATGTATCCCAGTTCACCTGCGCCGTAAACCGCAGAGTGACTGGACAGGATTTGCTCCACCAATGAGGTGCCGGTTCTCGGCAATCCGACTACAAAGACCGGGCGCTCATCCTGGTTGCCAAATGTGGCGAGCCGCTCGATATTCTCGCTTGTGTAGAAACTGATGAGATCGTCGAACTGGCGCGAGTAGCTGTCCACATCGAACGGCTTGGCGCGGGCCTTCTGAAACTCGTTGCTGTTGCGGAAGTATTGAAACGCGGTGTCGTAGTCTTGTGCCTTGTCAAAATACTTGCCCAGGGCATGTTCAAGCCTGATCCGGGTATCCGGCGACAATCCGCCTTGCCTCACCGCCTCGCGAGCCGCGTTGATCTGCGCCTCACTGGCACTGTGAGCAGGGGAATTCAACAATGCAGCAAGCGACTCGTAGTACTTCGGTTGAATCTGAAGCGCCGCCAGGTAACTGGCATTCGCATCCTCGAACTTGCCGAGTTGTTCGAACAACACACCGAGATGATGATGCGCAAGAAAGTTTGCGGCGTCATACTCGGTCGCCTTGGTCAGCCATTCGATCGCGTCCCAGTGGCGCCCAAGCGCGTTGAGTGTGATGCCGTAATTGAATACACAAACCGGATCTCTGGGCTCTATCGCCCTGGCTCGCTCATAATGCGCCAATGCCGCCTCGAGGTCCCCGGCATGCCGGAGACAGTTCGCGAGATTATTAATGGCGTGAAAGTGGTTGGCATCGCATTCAAGCGCTTGCCGAAAGGATTCTTCGGCATTTTCGTAGTTGCCGAGTTGAATGTATACCTGCCCCAGGTGATTGAGTGCGTCCGGGTTTTCGGGATTGACCTCCAGCGAACGTCGAATAAGTCTCAGCGCGTCTTCAAATTTGGCGGACTGCTGCGCCATCAATCCCATGTAGTGCAACGCGTCAGCGTGCAGCGGCATGACGCGCAAGACATCTGAGTACACCGCGAACGCTTCCGCGATCTGGCCAGACTTGTGCTTCTGAAAGGCGTTGGCGACCTCTCGATCCAGCTCTTTCTTAGTTCGTTTGTCTGCGGCGGGTTCCGTCATAGCCTGATTATGCACGACGGTCCTGCGTGTTCAACGAGTCAATTCCAGCTAGTTGGTGCCGGGGCACTCGCGTGCTTCCCCCTGGGTCTCCGGGATTTGAGGCAGGTTCTCCGCGTCGACGACGGGATCCGTCCAGTCGTCCCCCCAGATGCACTCCCAGAAATAGCTGCGCCTGAAATAGAACTCCCAGGCAGCCTGCCGGCGCTGGAGAAACGGTACGCCGTAGAGGCGCTGCATCGCTTCCAGTTCGCGTGAATACCTCAAGGGGCCGGCATCGACAGGGTCGAGCCCCATGGCCACGATGATTTCCGCTATTTCTTCCTTCGCCTCGCGATCGTCCGCGGCCATCGGAATCGTGACCGGTCCGCCAACAACGTCCGGATCATCGATCACGTAACTTGCCTGCAGTGCGAATGTCTTGACGACGCGCGCGCCGGGGTTCCACTCCTGGATCATCTCTGCGCTGGAGGTCTCGAGCATCGGCTCGTAATAGCCGTCATCGGCTTGCCTGTGTGGAAAGGAAATGTCGATGACGATCTTGCCGTCCAGTGGCCCGAGATTCTGAGCGACTGTTTCCATCGGCGGCCAGGGTACGGCCAGGATGACAATATCACCGGCCTGTGCGGCTTCTCGCTGTGTCGTAGCGATGGCATCGCCGCCCGTCTGCCGGGCCACCCTCTGTGCCTTCTCTCCCTCCGGATTTCGTGATCCGAAAACAACCTTGTATCCGAGTTCGACGAAGCGCGGTCCAAGAGAATCTCCCATGTCGCCCGTGCCGATAATCGCCACTGTCGGTTTTGTCTCGCTCGACTCGGCGCCCGCGGAAAAGATACACAGGACTGCCAACAGAGCGACTGCTCTAATCGTCATTGCTTGATTCACTTCAATTCCTCAATTGCTCGATAGGCCTGGCCGACGGCGGACTCGAACATTGCACTACCGCCCGCATCGGCGTTCGCGATCGTAATGCGACCAAAGGGTTTGCGTCCCTGCACGTTCGGACGTCGTTCATCGTTCCTGCCGCCAAGCCATGGGTCGCCCAGATCGCTAAAGGCATCCGTATAGCCATGGGCCCAACGATTGACCGTTATACCGGCGATATCCTCTGCCGGATCGAAGCCGCCTTCCGACAACAGGCTGGTCAGCTGCTCCCGTATCTGACGCTCGATGACCTCGAACGGTGTGGCCAGCAGTTCATGCCGCCCGATGCGCCGCTGCTCGCGCGGTGACAGGCCCGCATTGTTAATGTGGACGAAGCGTTCCATGTGAACGATAACGGGTTCATCGGGACTGTTCGGGTACTTCTGGCCACCGTAACTCACGGGGAAGTCGAGCATGGCGACAGGATGGTAGCTGCCAGAGGCTACAACGGCGCCTATGCCCAGATTTTTCCAGGCACGCCAGTTGTTTAGCGCCACCGAGGTATAGAGGATTGGCGCCTTGACCCCTTTGGATAATGCCTCGCGCTGGACCTCGGGCAGTTCGGGGCACAGTGACGGAATGATTGCGTTGAAGCACGCAAGTACACAGTGCCTGGCGTGGACTCGGTACGCGCTACCACCCTGCACGTAGTCGATACCGACCCGTTTCGCCGTCTTCGGGTCACCGTCGTGCCGAACGCTGACAGCCGTACTGTTGAGTCGCATGCGTACTGGCGATTCAGGCTGGTCCAGCTTGCTGTAATCAAAATCGGCTTCGAGCACATCTTCCGGCGACGATCCGGGCGCGACGTCGGGAACCATTTTTCGTATCAGCAATCGCGCGACTGACGCATTACCGTCGGGAAAGTGATGAATATACGGCTCGTCTTCCTGGTAGCCGGTCAGACCGGCTGCCTTCGCGCCGGGTAGCCAACCGTAGTCGATGGCGTCGCCCACCGACACGGCTTCAATACCCGTGCCCATATCCAGTGGCAGGTCCTGCAACATGGCAAATACTTCCGGTTCGCGAATGTCGAAATAGCGTTCAAGGAAGTCGCGATAACTGATGCTATACAGGTACACCTCCCGTTCTTCATCAGGCAGGTCCACCTTGAGTTCGTCAGTCGTCAACAATCGCAGGAGCTCTGTACGAGCCGCGTCCGACATAGGCATCTGCGCCACGGCCTCGGCCGGTGACACATTCGCGTCGGCAAGCGGCAAGTATTTGAGGCAGCCGAGTTCGAAGCGGACGAGACGATCGACACCCCAGTCCTCGCTTCTGAACTGGATTCCGGCTGCCAGCCCATGTCGCTTGAAGAACTGCTGATCGTAGGCAGCCCCGAGTTGATCGGTATCGATGTCCAGGTCGCTGAGGATCGACCGGGCGACCTCGGGATAGAACGAAGGATCCTGTAGCGACTGGCTGCCACCGTAGCCGATATGAGTGCGTCCCCCGATGTTGAACTCGTTGCGCTTGGCGTGGCCGCCAAAATCATCGTGGTTGTCGAGCAACAGGATTCGGGCCTGCGGATTATCCTTCAGGTAGAAATGAGCGGCTGCCAGCCCGCTGAGGCCGGCACCAACGACAACAAGATCATAGACTCCGGAGTCAGGCTCCGTGACCGGCCCCCAGTCGCGTTTGCCCTCACGAGCCAGGTGATGGGCGACGTCAAATGAGCCATCGTGATTACCGCGCATACCGGTCAGCGCTGGCGGGTAGTAGTGGCGGCCCGCAATTTCAGCGGCGAGTACCTCGTCGGCAAATGCGCGACCCGGAACAAACGACGCCGCCGCAACCGCGCCGAACCCGTGCAGGATATCGCGTCGAGTAAATGGCCGAGCCATCTATCTTTTTTGCCGAGCCGCGAAGTAGGACATGATGAGAAACGACGTCACCATGCCAATAACCAGGATCGTCACCGAAATCTTGCCGCGGTGTGCTGTTTCGGTGGTCCAGACATCACCGTGTTCCAGCCAGTACAGGATGTACATGGAAATCAGCCAGGGCGTCATGGCAACGGCGACCTTGAGCGCCCGCCTGGCCTGCGTTTGCAGAGCGTTCAGCATCGCCCGATACTAGCACGCACGATTCGAGCGTCTTCTTGACCTATCGGGACAGTCGATTGGCAGAGGGCAGGATGAGAAACTACAAAGCGTGTGTCCCTCTCATACGCAAGCGATTGAAATTCATGAGCATAGCGCTGCAGACATTCCTGAAACACAAGGCCGTTAACGGCTGGCGATTGTTCTGGCTCATCTCGATTCCGATGTCGATCATCATGGTCATCGCCATGACGGGCGTCGACCTGTCCACCGGGCCGGGTGTCTCGGCAATGATCGGGTTTTCCGTACGCTGGGCCGTGCCATTCATATTCCTGGTCGTCGCGATATCGTCTCTGCAAATCCTGTTTCCGGGACCGATTCCTATGTGGCTGCTGCGCAATCGCAAGTACATCGGATTGTGTTTTGCGGTCGCGATGGCCTGGCAAGGGATCTTCATATTCACGATGTCATTGTTCTTTCGTGATTACTACTACGAGGACATCTACTTTCTTCGTGACGAGCTGGAAGGAAGTGTGGGTTACATCTTCCTTGTCGCCATGGTCGTGACGTCGTTCCAGTTTGCTCGTAAGCACCTGTCGTCGAAACAGTGGAAGATCATCCACAAGAGCGGCCTCTATTTCCTGTGGGCCTATCCATTCAGCGTTTACTGGTGGAATCTTTACTACTACGAGAACCCACAACCCATCGACTACGTGTTCTACCTGATGGGATTTCTCGCATTCGCGTTGAGGATAGCGGCCTGGCGCAAGCAACGTGTGCAGAAGGCGCGCAAGGAAGCGCCGGGCTACAGCGTGCCCCTGGTACCGAGGATGCTCGGCAGTGCCAGCGTCGCTTTCGGCCTGGTTGTGGCAGCCACAGGCCTGCAATGGCGAGTGCCGGTATCGGAGTTCCTGACCGGGCCGGAATGGTCCGCCAGGCTCGAACTGTGGCTGCCGTACTGGCCCTTCGAGCCCTTCCTATCGCTCTTTATTATCGGGTTTGGCGCGATGCTCCTGTCGATGCAGCCAAAACAGGCGGCCGCTCCCCAGGAGAGCCGTAGCTAGGCTGAAGTCCAGTATCGCTACGGCCACAAGCCCGGCGTAATGTCCCTGGGCCTGCCGCGAGAGAACTCCGGCCAGCGTGATCATCAGGATCAGGAAGAAGTAGAAACGGGGCCGGTAGGCCTGCCATAGCCTGCCGTGTTCCAGCGTAGCTATGCGGTCGAGGTTCCGGCGGCAGGCCTTCTCGAAGATCAGCACGGTCTTGATGCCACCGATCAGCAGGCCTGCGGGAATAGCCAGCCATATCCAGTTCACCCCGGGCCGCAGGGCACCGGCCTGGAGGAGCAGGCTGCTGCCTTTGAGCAGCAGAATAAGGCCGCCACAAAACCAGATGATCCCGGCGACGAGCCTGATCCCGCGTTCGGAACGATCGTGATGGCTATTCAAGAGTCTTGCAGGAGCACGTAGACCGCACCGGTTCCGCCGTCGACCTGGGGCGTGGATACAAATGCCAGGACGCTGTCCCACTTCCTGAGCCAACGATTGACGGCATTCTTGAGCACCGGTCCGCGTTCGCCGGAGCCGTGGCCTTTGCCATGCACAATGCGCACACAGTACTTCCCCTGGGAGGCGTTGTATTCGATGAAATCAGTGAGTCTCGGCTTGGCCTCGGCAACGGTCATACCATGGAGATCGAGTTCAGCCTGCACGCTGTAGCCGCCCCGCTGTAGTTTTCGCATCGTGCGTTTGCCGACATGCGGGCGATGAAATCGCAGAGCCGCGCCGTAGCCATGCTCGATCGTATCGATGTCGTCTTCGAGACTTTCGGACAGTACCTTGCGCTCATCTGCCCGGGAGAAGCGAGCTTTCGGTTTTGGCTTCTTTTTCTCGGCAGGGACGCGCGCCTCGCTCCGGAGCGGTTTCGTGCCTCGCATCGCCTGCTGAAATTCGTCGGTGTCTTTCTTGCTCACGGTGTCGCCCTTGAGGCTATGGTGTGCGCTGAACAACCGGTATAGTGAGCGCGTCTCCGAGGCCAATCAAGGCTCCGCTCGTCAAAATTCTTAATGAAAAGCCTCACCCAGAATGAAAATCCTCGTAAGTAACGACGACGGGTATCTCGCCACAGGTATCAATTCGCTGATCGACGCGCTCGAGCGGGTCGCGGATGTCGTTGTGGTCGCGCCGGATCGAAACCGCTCGGCGGCGAGCAACTCGCTGACCCTGTCGACCCCGCTGCGGGTCAGTCAATACGCGGAGAACCGCTACAAGGTCGACGGCACGCCCTCGGATTGTGTGCACCTCGCGCTGACGGGCTTTCTCGACGATGAGCCGGACCTCGTTGTATCCGGCATCAATCACGGTGCTAATCTCGGTGACGACGTGATCTATTCCGGCACCGTGGCTGCCGCGATGGAAGGGCGCTTCCTCGGTTTGCCGACGATCGCGGTGTCTCTCGTGGGGCAGACGCTCGTTGGGTCCAGGCTGGAACATTTCGATACCGCTGCGCGTGTCGCCGTCGAACTGGTCCAAAAGCTCGAGCGCGCGTCGCTGGCTCCCGATACGGTCCTCAACGTCAACGTGCCGGATCGGCCCTATGCGGAGCTCAAGGGAATTCGTGCTACGCGCCTTGGTTTTCGTCACAAGTCAGAGCAGATTCTCACCGATACGGATCCCTACGGCCGGCCGATCTACTGGGTTGGGCCGGCAGGCGAGGGCCAGGACGCCGGTGATGGAACCGATTTTCACGCGGTCGAGCAGGGCGCAGCATCGGTTACGCCCCTCAAGGTCGACCTGACCCGGCATACCGCCGTGGCAGGCATCGAGGAGTGGCTGGCGCGATGATTGACGTCCGCCAGGGAATCGGCATGACGTCGCGCCGCACGCGCGACAGGCTCGTCCAGCGCCTGCGGGACCAGGGGATTCACAATGAAGCGGTGCTCGAACAGATACGCAATGTGCCGCGCCACCTGTTCATGGACGAAGCGCTGGCCAGCCGCGCCTACGAGGACACAGCGCTGCCAATAGGCCTGGGGCAGACGATCAGCCAGCCTTACGTTGTCGCTCGCATGACCGAGGCTTTGCTGGATGGTTTCGAGGGCGAGAAGGTACTCGAAGTCGGCACCGGTTGCGGCTACCAGACGGCGGTGCTGGCGCCGCTCGTCAAGCAGATCTACACGATCGAGCGGATCCCGGAATTACTGCGCAAGACCAGGCAGCGGCTGCGCGACCTGGATATCTACAATGTACAGTTCAAGCCCGGCGACGGTTGGGAAGGCTGGCCCAAGTACGGCCCTTACGACGGCATCATCGTGACGGCGGCACCGGACGAAGTCCCGCAGAAGCTGCTGAACCAGCTCTCGCCGGGCGGCCGCCTCATTATCCCGGTCGGGCCGCAGGGCATACAGGACCTGGTGATGATCACGAACCGCAACGATCACTACGAACAGGTGTCGTTGGGCGCCGTCAGCTTTGTGCCGTTAGTCAAGGGTAAATAACATTTTATTATCAAAATGATAGACAATTTAATTAAAGTAGATTCTGCATGAGTTTGTTTCGTCCCCTGTACGACAAGGTCCTCGCCTGGTCGCGTCATCCCCATGCAGAGCGCTATCTCGGCGCCATGAGCTTCGCCGAGTCCTCGTTCTTTCCGATTCCCGTCGATGTCATGCTGGCCCCGATGTGCCTCGCCGATCGGGAGAAGTGGATGCGCTTCGCACTGATTGCCACGGTGTTTTCTGTTCTGGGCGGTCTTGGTGGTTACGCCATCGGTTGGGGTATGTTCGAGGCGATCGAGCCCTGGCTGCGCGAATCACACTACTGGGCGGCCTATGAAAAGGCCCGTATGTGGTTTGACGACTACGGCGTATGGGTCGTCTTTGTCGCCGGGTTCTCGCCCATTCCGTACAAGGTCTTCACGATCGCCGCGGGCGTCGCCGCTTTGTCGCTGCCGGGCTTTTTCATCGGCTCACTCGTCGGTCGTGCCGCGCGCTTCTTTCTCGTCGCGGGGCTCGTCCGCCTGGGTGGCGAGCGCTTCGAGGCATCGCTGTCGACGCACATCGAACGCGTCGGCTGGGCTGTCGTCGTGATCAGCGCGGTCGCTATCGCGTGGCTTATGATGCGGGGCTAATGGTCTCCCGCACGTTCATCATTTTGCTTCTATGCGCGGCTCTCACGTCCTGTGGTGGCCAGTCCACGTGGCAGGACGGTTCCCAGACGCACATCGTCCGCCGCGGTGAGACCCTGTTTTCTATTTCCTGGCGTTACGGCAAGAATCCCGACGATGTCGCGCGTTGGAACAAACTCGGAGATGGCTCATTGATCTATCCCGGGCAGGTGATCTACCTGGCACCGCCGAGCGGCACGACCAGTCGCACCACGACCGCAAGCCGGCCAAGCACGAAACCCCTACCACAGATCCCGGCGCAGCCCTCACCGAAGTGGTCGTGGCCGACCAACGGCAGGATCAATGTGGAATTCGGCGCAAAGCCAGGAACGGGGACCGGTGTGTTGATCAACGGCAAGATCGGGCAACCCATAGTCGCTGCGGCTTCCGGGCGAGTCGTCTATTCGGGCAGTGGACTGATCGGATATGGCCAGCTTATTATCCTTAAACATAACGACACCTACCTGAGTGCCTACGGGTACACTGCGTCGCTGCTGGTCAAGGAAGGACAAGAAGTAACAAAAGGCCAGAGGATCGCGACGATGGGGGAGGGGCCGGAACGCAAGCCGCGACTGCATTTCGAGATCAGGCGCAATGGCAAGCCGGTTAACCCGCGACCGTTTCTGCCAGCGAGATAAGGGACCCGATCCAAGGCAATCGCCTCTTGCAACGAGAGGAGTGTGTATTGGGACAGCTGCTGGATCCAACGCGACAATATCTCGACGAGATTGGCGTCTCGCCGCTCCTGACTGCGGATGAGGAGAAGGAATACTCGCGCAGGGCATTGCAAGGCGACGAGTCGGCCCGCCAGCGCATGATCGAAAGCAACCTTCGGCTGGTCGTGAAAATTGCGCGTCGCTACCTGAATCGGGGACTGCCGCTTCTCGACCTGATCGAGGAAGGCAATCTCGGCTTGATTCATGCGGTCAAGAAGTTCGATCCGGAACGCGGCTTTCGATTCTCGACTTACGCCACCTGGTGGATTCGGCAGACCATCGAACGCGGCATCATGAACCAGTCGCGCACTGTGCGTCTGCCGATTCATATCATTAAGGACATCAACTCCTGCCTGAGAGCAGCACGGCGACTGCGCCAGGAGCTGGACCGTGCACCAACGATGGGTGAACTTGCGGAGCGCCTGGATCGCGACGTGGCGGACGTCGAACGCCTCATGGCACTGCACGAGCGGGTGACACTGCGCGCCAATGGCAGGGACGATGAAGGCGTCGATCCGGTTGATCGTTTGCAAGCGAAACGCTCCGGCGAGCCATCGCGACGTGCCCAGGCTGACGATATGCACGAGATTGTGGATCACTGGATCTACGAACTCAGCGACAAGCAACGAGCCGTTGTCGAGCGGCGTTTTGGTCTGCATGGCTACCGCCGTGCAACCCTTGAACAAATCGGCGATGAGATTGGTGTGACCCGGGAACGGGTTCGGCAGATCCAGCTCGATGCGCTCAAGAACCTGCGCGAGATGCTGGAGACTCACGGAATCTCCGGGGAGTTACTACTCGATTGATCGGGGCGGGCATTGTCCCCGAATGGAGAGCGCTGCTCCTACAGGTACAACACCGCAGCGATCCGCCGACCTTCATTGGCCAGCACGTTGTAAGTACGCGCAGCCGCGCGTGTGTCCATGACTTCCAGGCCGATGCCCTTGCGCGCAAATGCGAAGGTCAACTGGCGCGGCGGAAACACGTTCGAGGCGCCTGTGCCCAGCAGGACGATTTCGGGTTTCGAGCTAATCACCGAGTCGAAATCGGCCTCAGTCAGGTCGTCGATGGGCTTCTCGTCCCACATGTTCAACGCATCGTCTGGCGTGAGCACGATCGACTCGGAATATTCCGTATCGTTCACACGAATGCCCGTTTCGGAGACACTCCGTATCACCAGTTGGGCCGATAATTCTCTTGTGAATTTCAAGCGCGCATCCCTTAACATTCACGCCTCATCGTGAACGCATCATATGACAAAAACACGGCACTCGTCGTGCTGCCACCCGTGCGGGGCGGCCGGCTTCAGGACGCGTCCCTGAGAACCTGGCTGGCGCAATCAGAGCTTTCGCTCGAGACTGAACCCAAGGAGCTACTTGCCCAACTTACCGACGAACTCGGCCTGCCGTATCCAAGAGAGGGACTCGCGGCACTGCGCATGTGGGGTCAGACGGGCGATCGGCCGACCGTCTGGATTGCAGCGGCAGACCCGGTTTACCTGGAGCCGCGGCTCGATCACCTGTGCCTTCATGCGTTGCGTAAACCCGGGATTCAATCATCGGATTTGCGACCGCTGTTCGATCACCTGCAGGAAACGCTTGCGGGCGACAAGCGCTTCGGTTTCGCCCGGTTGGGATCCCACGGCTATCTGCGTGCGGAGCAGGCTATCTCGACCGCCTCGGTACCGGCTTACTGCGTTGATCAACTTGAGCCCGGCGAGTTTCTGCCGACGGGCGAACACACGGTGTCGCACCGCAACATTCTCAGCGAGATCGAGATGTCCCTGCACGAGCACGAGGTCAACGAGCGCCGCATATCCGAAGGCCTGCAGCCGGTTAATTCCCTTTGGCTATGGGGCGGCGGCATGGCGCCGGAGAAAGTGACCAGGCCGCAACTCCCGCTGTTCGCCGACGATCCATTGCTGGCCGGCTACTGGGAAAGCGCTACCGCGGTTTGCGACGTCTGGCTCGGCGATTTCGCCAGCTGTGCCGAAGCTTCGCTGCACGGCTTTGTCGCGGTCACGCCCGAGGCGGACCTGCGCCACGAAACAATGGAAGGCTACCTGGTAGAGCTGCGCAACTTGCTTCGTTCCAAACGGCTCGAGCGGTTGATACTGCTGTTCCGCGATGGCCTGCGCGCCGATGTGCGGCGCTCCCAGACGCTTAAGTTCTGGCGTCGCGACAACGCACTGCTGGATTGATCGTGAGCGGAGTCCGTCCTGTAGTCGCGCGCCCCATGCCCAGTGGCAGTGCAATCGCCGCGTTGGGTGATATCGATCCCTTGCACGCCCGCTTGTTCGCAATGCGCGGATTGACGGTGCCTGGGGAACTCGATTATGGCCTTGCCAACCTGGCTCCGATCGGTGCCCTGGAGAACATAGATTCTGCAGCCGAGCTGGTCATTGCCAACCGGGGCAGGAGGATCATTGTCGTTGGTGACTTCGACGTTGATGGTGCGACGAGCACGGCACTCGTTCTGCGTTGCCTGCGCGAATTCGGTTTCACCGACGTCGAGTATCTTGTGCCCAACCGCTTCGAGTATGGTTATGGCCTGACTCCCGAGATCGTCCAGGTTGCGGCCGAGCGTTCGCCTTCATTGTTGATTACGGTGGACAATGGTGTGTCGAGCGTCGACGGCGTCGCCGTTGCCAACGAACTCGGCATCCCGGTCCTCGTTACCGATCATCATCTGCCCGGTGAAGAACTGCCCGATGCCGCTGTCATTCTCAATCCGAATCTCGACGGCAGCCAGTTCCCGAGCCGGTATCTCGCTGGTGTAGGAGTTGCGTTCTACCTGATGGCCCGCGTGGGTCGATTGCTGCAGGAGCAGGGCGTTGCAGGTGCGGCGAAAGTTCCTGCGCGCTACCTCGACCTTGTCGCGCTCGGAACGGTCGCCGACGTCGTGCCGCTGGACCACAACAATCGCATCCTCGTGCACCAGGGTCTGTTGCGAATCCGGGCCGGCCACTCGGTCGTCGGAATCCAGGCAATCCTGAGGCAGTCGGGCCGGCAAGCGGCTCGGTGCGTCAGTACCGACCTGGGATTTGCGGTAGGTCCACGCATCAATGCGGCGGGACGTCTCGAGGACATTTCCGTCGGCATCGAGTGCCTCCTCACGGATGATTTCGATACCGCGCTGGACTATGCGCACAGGCTCGACAGCATCAACAGCGAGCGTCGGGATATTGAAGCGACGATGCGCGAGCAGGCATTTGCCTATGTAGATTCGCTGGGGTCTCAGCGCTGGCCAGCCTGTGTGTGCGTGTATGACGCGAGTTGGCACCAGGGCATCGTCGGGCTGATTGCCGCCCGCGTGCGCGAACGATGCCACCGCCCTGTAATCGCATTCGCCCGCGAAAACGCCGAGTACCTCAAAGGATCGGCTCGCTCTATCCAGGGTGTGCATATTCGTGACCTGCTCGAGGCCGTATCGGCGACCCGGCCGGGGCTGATCGAGAAGTTCGGTGGACACGCCATGGCGGCCGGCCTGACGATTGCCGAGTCGGCATTCGAGGAATTCAGGGAAGCTGCCGCCGAGCAGATGGCGCGCCTGTACCCGCAGGCTGACTTCAGCGGTGCGATCGTGACCGACGGAAATCTGCCCGGCGACGCACTGAGCCTGAAATTCGCCCGTTCATTGCGAGAAGCAGGGCCCTGGGGCTCCGGGTTTCCCGAGCCGATGTGGAGCGGCGATTTTTCGGTCGTCGAGCAACGTACCGTCGGTGAGAATCACCTCAAACTGCGAGTGCGGCCTGCCGGTGGTGGCGATACAGTCGACGCGATCGCTTTCAACCAGGCCGGACCGGCTTATCGGGGCACAGTACAGCTTGCTTTTCGGCTCGACGTTAACGAGTATCGCGGCAACGAAACCCCGCAGCTCGTGGTTGAACAAATTGCGTCCTTGCAGGGTAGCGGCACGTGATAAGATCGCGGCCGTTTTTGCCCTTCCTAAACAGATAAGCTCATGGAAACCAGCCAGATCAAACAATCGATTGCCGACCTCGCCGAACGCTCTGATGCGTTGAGGAGGTATCTTTGACTACGAAGGCAAGGCTGAGCGACTGACCGAAGTCCAGCGCGAACTCGAACAACCGGATGTCTGGAATGAGCCCGAACGCGCCCAGGCGCTGGGGCAGGAGCGTGCGTCGCTCGAGCAGGTAGTCACGGGACTCGACAAGATCACGACCGGCCTGACCGATGCCGGCGAACTCCTTGATATGGCCATCGAAGAAGATGACGACGCCACAATTGGCGAAGTCGTCAATGATCTCGACGAGTTTGAGAAGGTTGTTGCTGGTCTCGAGTTCCGCCGCATGTTCTCGGGTGAAATGGACTCGCACAACGCGTACGTCGATATTCAATCGGGTGCCGGCGGAACAGAGGCGCAGGACTGGTGTGAGATGCTGCTGCGCATGTACTTGCGCTGGGCGGAAGCGCATGGTTTCAAGGCGGAAGTGATCGAGGCCTCCGCTGGGGAGGTCGCCGGTATCAAGAGTGCCACCGTGCACATCGTCGGTGAGTATGCCTACGGATGGCTGCGAACCGAAACGGGCGTGCACCGCCTCGTGCGCAAATCGCCGTTTGATTCGGGTAACCGTCGGCACACGTCGTTTGGATCAGTGTTCGTCTCTCCTGAAGTCGACGACAACATCGATATCGAAATTGATCCGTCGGATCTGCGGATCGATGTTTATCGCGCCAGTGGCGCCGGCGGTCAGCACGTGAACCGGACAGAATCAGCTGTGCGCATCACCCACCTGCCGACGAACGTCGTAGTGCAATGCCAGAACGATCGTTCGCAGCACAAGAACAAGGCGACCGCGATGAACCAGCTCAAAGCCAAACTTTACGAACTGGAGTTGCAGGAACGCCGCTCTGCGGCGGCCGAAGTCGAAGAGGGCAAGGCCGATGTCGGGTGGGGCAGCCAGATTCGTAACTACGTACTCGACCAGAGCAGGATTAAGGATTTGCGTACCGGTGTCGAAACCGGTAACACTCAGGCTGTACTCGATGGCGGGCTCGACGCCTTCATCGAAGCGAGCCTCAAGCAAGGGTTGTAACCAGGCAACGAATTATTGTGAGTAACGACAAGCAACAAGACGAAAACAAGCTTATTGCAGAGAGGCGCGCGAAGCTCGCTGCGCTTCGCGAGCAGGGCATTGCGTTCCCGAACGACTTTCGGCGCAACGCGATGGCGGATGAGCTGCATCAAACGTTTCATGCACATGACAACGACGCACTGACCGAGGAGCAGATCGAGGTCTCGGTTGCGGGTCGCATGATGCGCAAGAACGTCATGGGTAAAGCGAGTTTCGTCGGGCTGCAGGACCGCTCGGGCCGGATCCAGGTGCGTGTGGAACGCGACCGCTTGCCCGAAGGCGTCTACCAGGCGTTCAAAAAGTGGGACGTCGGCGATATCGTCGGCGCCAGCGGCAAGCTGATGCGCACGAACAAGGGCGAGCTTACGGTTCTGGCTGATGAAATTCGCTTGCTGACGAAATCACTGCGGCCGTTGCCCGAGAAATGGGCCGGCCTGTCGGACCAGGAAACGCGGTACCGGCAACGCTATGTCGATCTGATCATCAACCAATCGAGCCGGGGCGTCTTCCAGAAACGCTCGGAGATCATCACGTACATGCGCGGCTTTCTCGAATCGCTGGGCTTCCTCGAAGTCGAGACACCGATGATGCAGGTTACGCCGGGCGGGGCTATCGCGCGGCCGTTTACGACGCATCACAATGCACTCGACATGCCGCTGTACCTGCGAATCGCGCCGGAACTGAACCTGAAGCGACTGATCGTCGGCGGCTTCGATCGTGTGTACGAGATCAATCGGAATTTCCGCAACGAAGGCGTGTCGACGCAGCACAACCCCGAGTTCACGATGCTCGAGGCTTACCGCGCCTACGCGGACTACAACGACTGGATGGATACAACCGAGGCCATGCTGCATGGCATGGCCGAAGCGGTTAATGGCACGACCAAGGTCGAGTACCAGGGCGAGACGTTCGACTTTGGCAAGACGTTCAAGCGCATGACGGTCGAAGAGGCGATCGCGGCTTATAACCCGGAATTCGACATGTCGAAGGTGCGCGATCGTGATTATCTCGCGGCCTATTGCGAGAAGATCGGGGCGCAGGTCAGGGACAACTATGGTCCCGGCAAACTGCAGACAGAGATATTCGACGAAACCGGGGAAGCAAATCTGCGTGAGCCGACGTTTATCACACAGTACCCAGCCGAGGTCTCTCCGCTTGCGCGCAAGAATGACGAAGACCCGTTCGTCACCGACCGTTTCGAGTTGTTCATTGCGGGGCGCGAAATCGCCAATGGCTTCTCCGAGCTAAATGACTCGGAGGACCAGGCGGCACGATTCCGTGCACAAGTCGAGAATGCAGCCGCTGGTGACGACGAAGCCATGTCCTATGACCACGACTACATTCGTGCGCTCGAGTACGGCATGCCGCCGACGACCGGCATTGGTATCGGCGTGGACCGGCTGGTCATGTTGCTCACCGATTCGGCGTCGATCCGCGATGTGCTGCTGTTCCCGCACATGCGCCCCGAGGTGTTCGAGTAGGAACGCGCCCTTAGTCGTCGCTTCGAATCATTAGCCAGATTGCAGCGTGTTGCAGCGAAAACATGCCCGCGTCCCTGAGCGCATCTACGCCGGCCTCCACCTGCCACATCTGGAAGAACGCACCACCGAATGCACCAAAGATGCCGAACCAGATTATGACGGCGATTCCGGTACCGGCGAGTGCATAGTTCTTGGCGTTATTGAAATCGTCACTACTGCCGTTGCGCGCCGCAAACATGTCGATCGCACCTTTGCCGGCAAGAATACCTGCCGCGAGTTCGAGCAGGATGATGATCCAGAGCATCAGTTTCACCAGCATGGGTGAGGACACAGCGAACGCAAACGTGTTGGGATAAGCCTCGTGGCCTTCCATACCTGCCATCGCACCAACGAACCACTCGGCCGCCCCGAGATTCGCGATGTTCTGAATGGCGTAGAAGATGCAAAAGAGTGACGCGAACGCGGCAAGCGTTATCTTGATGTAACGATTCATAGTGCCTCCTGAATTTTTATTTTTCTGCGAAATAAGGCAGGGGACAGTTTACCAAGCTTGCGCCGGCGGCTGAAAGTGGCTGACCGGCCTTGTCGACGGGCACTACGGCCAACAGGTCATTGCCGGCGACATTCAACACCTCACCAATGTCTCTCCCGTCCAGCGACACCTTGTCGCCAACAGAAACCGGAGCGTCGCTCGTGAAGCGGAGCGTACGTCGCTTGGTTGCTCCCTTGTAGTGGGTACGGGCAACAATTTCCTGTCCCGGATAACAGCCCTTCTTGAAATTAACAGCGTCCAGCATATCCATATTCAGGCTGTGTGGGAGAAATTCTTCTTTCGTTTGTTCGAAGATCGTGGGCCGGCCCTGATGCACTTCGGCTGACGCCCATGCCCAACTCCCGGTTGCGGGAAAATCGGCGGTCAACTTTTGCCACAACCCGCCAAGCGACTTCGACGGCCCGATCACCTGGAATCGTTTGGCCTGGTCCGGAGAATGGCGAATGACCGCAATGTCATCAAATATCGACACGCCTTCGAGCTGTGAAGGGGCGCTTCCGGTCAACTGTTCGAGCGCCTCGCCGCACTTCGGCCCGAACACGCCG
>CAZKZE010000049.1:16909-22798 GCA_964557165.1 uncultured Woeseiaceae bacterium | reverse complement strand
GGGTAAAGCGTCGCCGCCCCGTCCGGCAGGTTCACGCGAACACGAAACGTATTCGCGGCCGCATCGGCAACCGGGAAGAATGTCAGGCTCTCCGCCGCAATGCGTTGCTCATCGACGTACACAAAAGCCCTGCCGATGGTTCGTACCGAATGGAACATGCTCTGCGGCACATCGACATTGACTCGTAATGACTGTAAGGAAAGCCCGGACATCAGTGGTTGTCCCGGGCTAACCAGCTCACCGAGTTCGACATGGCGTTCCGACACGATACCCGCATACGGTGCCCTGACTACCGTGTACTCGAGTTGCTCCTTTGCGGACTCGACATCGGAGCGTGCCGCGTTAAGACGCGCCTGCGCGGCATCACGATTCGCGCGCGACTGGTCGTATTGCTGCCGGGATACGCTGTTGTTCTCGATCATCCTCGAGAAGCGATCGAATTGCTGAGTGGCCTCGGCAAGCCGCGCGCTCGCCTCCTGGAGCGCCGCCTCGGCACGTGCCAGGGTCGCCTTCTGTTCGACATCAGTGAAACGCATGACGACATCACCTGCCTCCACGTAGTCATTGACGTCAAACGGCAATTCCGCGATTCGGCCGGACGTCTGCGCTGACACCGTTGCCTGGTTCACGGCCTCGATGCGGCCGTCCCACACGCGCTCACGCGGCGCGAGATCATAGGTTGCAGTAGCCGTTTCGAACGGCACCGCCGCCCACGCCGGGACGGCTACGATGACCGCAACAAGAAAAAATACCTTTCGCATCATGAGTTTGGCTCCGCACAAAACGCATTTGTGCCATCAGCTATATTAGGATTCGCTTAATTATATATTACTATTTCCTAATATAACAAGTCCCATGATGGGAAAAGGCCCGCCTCGACGGCCAACGACGAGGCAAGTCCTTGAAATACTTGACTTGGCTAAGGGTCAGGACGCCCGGGAGCGTCCGCCAGCATTATTGCGCTTGCGCGGGTTGTTGCGCGCGTTCTTGCCAGGCCGCTTGCGGCCAGTCGGGCGCGACGCCTTCTTGCGCGGACCACCGTTGGGTTTGCCCTGGCCTGCCCGGCCCTTGTTGATCGGCTCCGCCTTGATGCGCTTGTCGACTTCGTAGCCGGGCACAAATTCCTTCTTGATGTCGCGCTTGAGCAGCTTCTCGATGTCCTTGAGGAGCTTCTGCTCATCAACGCACACGAGTGACACAGCTGTGCCGTCTTCTCCAGCCCGCGCGGTGCGACCGATTCGATGCACGTAATCTTCGGGGACATGCGGGAGCTCGAAATTCACGACATGCGGCAGTTTCTGGATATCGAGGCCACGAGCGGCAATGTCCGTTGCCACGAGGACACGAATCTTGCCGGCCTTGAAGTCACGCAGGGCTTTCGCTCGTGCGCCCTGCCCCTTGTTACCGTGAATCGCATCTGCCGTGATGCCATCCTGGTTGAGCTGCTTGGCCAGACGATTCGCGCCATGCTTGGTGCGCGTGAATACGAGCACCTGCTGCCAGTTACCGCGTCCGATCATCTCGGACAACAACTCGCGCTTGCGGGCCTTGTCGACCGGGTAGACGAGTTGCTCTACGCGTTCCGCCGTCGTGTTGCGCGTGGCAACCTGGATCTCCGCCGGGTGGTCGAGCAGATTGTTTGCGAGATCGCGGATTTCTTTCGAGAACGTCGCCGAGAACAACAGGTTTTGCCGTTCCTGGGGTAGCTCCTTGATGATCTGCCTGATGTCGCGGATAAAGCCCATGTCCAGCATGCGATCCGCCTCATCGAGAACAAACATCTCGACGTACGAAAGATCGATATTTCCCTGACGGACGTGGTCGAGAAGGCGGCCTGGTGTGGCGATAACCACATCCACGCCGCGCTGGATTTTCGTAATCTGCGGCCGCGGACTTACACCACCGTAGATTTCCATCGCGCGCACCGGGCGATACTTGCCGTAGGTGTGCACGCTTTCGTTAACCTGTGCGGCTAATTCGCGTGTTGGTGTCAGGATCAATGCACGTACACGACGCGGACCTGACGGTGGGTCTCCAAGGATCTCCAGCATCGGCAGGGTGAAACCTGCCGTCTTGCCCGTGCCCGTCTGGGCGCCGGCAAGAATATCGTGGCCTTCGAGAATATGGGGGATGGCTTCGCGCTGGATTGGCGTCGGCGTTTCATAGCCCTGCTCTTTGACAGCACGCAGCAGATCGGCCGAAAGGCCGAGTTCGTTAAATAACATTGATTGTTCTCCGGGTCGCCTGATCCGACGTGCCTGGTTCATAGAATGCAGGCGTGCGGTTCGGTCCAGGCTGGAATTTAGTAGTGACTCCAGGCCCGCAGAATTGCTGGGCTGGAGTGAGTGGCGCAGACCGAGGTGCGCCAGGACGGGGCGGACTGTAACAGAACCCGGCCCAATTACCAGCTATTTCCCACTAATCTGAGAACCGTGCCAACAGGGCGTCATAGCGCGGGTGACCGTGCAGACTCTCGAGGTCACTATCGTTTCTCATCCAGTCCGGACTTACGGTACCGTGCTCTACAACGTGCTCGAGGTAATCGAGGGCGCCCTCGACCCTGCCCATGGTCGCGTAGTTGCAGGCGACGTTATAAAGCACGATCGGATCATCAGGGTCTACCTGGAGAGCACGTTGCAGCCATCTGTCGGCCCGCTCTACCTCACCAAGCAGAATCAACGACCCGGCACCTAGGTGCAACGCCCGTACGTCATCCGGATGCCACTGGAGATGGTTCTCGACGACCTCGACCGCATCGCGGGCCTCGGCTTTGGCATCGTCAACCCGACCTTGCCCTCGCAGAATCTGAACGCGTAGCAACCTTGACTGGTAATCATCCGGATTAACCTCGGCCGCCATTGCAAACCAATCCGCAGCCGCATCCATATCCCCTTGATGAAACCGTGTGCGCGCGAAATAGTAGTAGGGCTCAAACAGCGTTGGTTTCAACACGATTGCCTTGTTGAGCTCTCGTTCCGCATCGGCGAATTCTTCGCGAACAAGATGCGCGAGGCCGGCAGACGCATGAGCCTCCGCGGATTGAGGATCAAGTGCTAGTGCCTTTGCACTTGCCTCGCTTGCCAAGTCACGGAACGACGGGTCGGAGTCCGCATACATAATCTGAAGTGAGTATGTGTCGGCATACCCGGCCCACGCCGAAGCGAACTCGGGATCGCGGTCAATTGAGTTACGGAACATCTGCCGCGCGTGCTCGAGATCGACCTTGCGAAAACGATGCAGAAACTGACGTCCGCGCAAGTAGAACTCGTAGGCTGTCACATCGCAGCAGGTTGTCACCGTTACCGGCACGAGCGTATCCAGTAGAGATTCGCCAATGCTCGTCGCGATTTCATCCTGAATCGCGAAGACGTCCTTCAATTGACGATCAAAGGTCTTGGACCACAGATGGAAACCATCAGCAACGTTGATCAGCTGCGCCGTGACGCGGAGCTGGTCATTGTCCTTGCGAACGCTGCCTTCCAGAACCGCGCTGGCGCCCAATGCCTGACCCAATGCGCGGACATCCTCGCTCGAACTCCCGTATCGAAATGACGATGTTCGGGACACCACGCGCAATGCTTCGATCTGCGCAAGTGCATTGAGTACTGCCTCCGCGATTCCCTCGCAGAAATAGCCCTGATCCTGGTCGGGACTCATATCGGCAAAAGGCAGCACCGCAACCGATGGTGGGCCGTCGGGCTTGTCGCTGACTGCGGCCAACTTGTCCCGCCGAATGCCCGTTGGGGCAATATCGAACATCCAGGCCAGGATAATGGCTACCGGGAACCCAGCGATCACCACGACCACGAGTGTCGTCATGACCCAGTCAGGTAAGCCCAGCGGACCGAACGTGACCTCCCCTATTTGCAAGAGGACCCATGAGACAACGGCGTAGGTAACGACGACCGGGTAGACCTTGCGACGCACCAGCTCGGCCGACAATCCGGATAGTTTCGAGAACAAGCGCCTTTTCATAAGGGTTCCAACACCTGCGTAGCCGACATTGTACGCCGGTGTCACTTTCCTGTGTGGGTACCTGCTGAGAGTGAAAACTAATCAGTGGTCAGGCGGATACCCATCTTCTCGACCATCGCTTCGTAACGCGGGTCGCTGCGCAGGTTTTCGATGTGCCTGTCGCCGAGAATGAGCCCAAGACCCGAGTCCCGGTTCTCAAAAGCGAGGTCCATCGCTGCAAAGGCCTCGTCAAGCTCCCCTCTTGCGGCATGCACCTGCACAACCTGCCAGTCCCAGCCCTGATCCTGCTGGGCTTTCAGCCTGGCAAGCGCTGCATCGGACGCTTCCAGGTTACCCAGATGGAAGTGCGTCACGGCCAGCCCCGCATCCTTGAATCCGTCGAGCCGCTCCTGCTCGTAGTATTTCAGTGCTTCCTCGTAACTTCCTTCAAACAGGTAGCAATTGCCGAGATACGCGTAGCTACCAAATGACCCGGGCGCGATTTCGATTCGCTTCCTGATAATCTTTTTCGCGTCGTCGAGACGACCGAGGATCGCGTAAAGGTAGCCCAATGTTGCATGGTTAGGCATGTGCAGCGGATCACGTTCGTGAGTCAGCTCCGCCAGGCGCAGCCCTTCCTCAAAATTTCCTACCAAACCGTAGAACACGCCCGCTTGGTAAAGCGTATCGATATCGTACGGGTCGAGTTCCAACGCCCGCGCAATCGCGTCCCTCGCACCTTCATAGTCCCGTTCAAACGACACCTTGAGATCGCCGGATACTGCATAGGCTGCGGCATTATTCGGGTCGAGTTCCAGCGCCTTGTCGACAGCCGCGCGCGCCAGCGGCAATGCGTCCGGCGGCAGGCGCGCGCCGACATCCGCTTGTTGCGAATGGATGTAGGCTTTGAGCACCCATGCGGGCGCGTAGTCCGAATCCAGATCAATGGCCTGTTGAACCAGTTCTTCTCCGAGCAGCAACGACTCATGCGTACGCTGATTGATCGTGTGGCGTGCCCGGAGGAACAATGAGTATGCCTCCCCATCGGCCTTGACTGCATGCGGCAACTCGCCAAATAACTGCACCTTGAGTTCGTCGACGACAGCTTCGGCGATCTCGTCCTGGATAACGAAGACGTCGTCGAGATCACGATCCCAGGTTTCGGACCATAAGTGCGCGTCCGTATCGACTTCGATCAGCTGCGCCGTGATGCGGATCTTATTGCCTGACTTGCGAACACTGCCCTCCAGGATATGGTCGACGTCGAGTTCGCGGCCAATATCCGAAAGCTTGATGTCCTTGCCCTTGTAGAAGAACGCCGACGTGCGGGACGTGACTTTTAGTTCGGGAATCTTCGCGAGCAGGTTGAGCAGTTCTTCTGTAAGGCCATCCGAGAAATACTCCTGCTCTTCATCGGAACTCATGTTCTCGAAGGGCAGCACGGCGATCGATTCCTGCCCGGCTACCGTCTCGACGACCTCGTCGACGGTCGGCGTCTTTTGTGACTGCCACACGAAGTAGCCCAACGCGACGGCGAGCATGACGATAATCGTGCGGTCGAGCTTGCGACCTGTCGTAGGCGTAATTGATGCTTCGCGATTGACGTTCTTCTCGAGCTTCAGGCCTTCCGGCGTCATCTCGAATGCCCACGCAAAAAAGATCGCCATCGGGAAGCCGAGAATCAGGAAGAACGCGAGCGCCGAGTTCACCCACTCGGGAAGGTGCAGCGCCGGAGCTAACGTGTCACCAACCTGCAATAGCAACCACGCAAGCACGATGTAGGCAATGCCCACACGAAAAACGTTGCGGCGCTTGAGTTCGGCGAACAGTGACATGGCCGGTATCCTACCTTATTCTAGGACGACATATGAGACGTATCAGGGTGAAAAATACTATGCAGATCAAAGCGATCGTCGCGGCCATTCTTATTGGCGT
>CAZKZE010000049.1:0-16809 GCA_964557165.1 uncultured Woeseiaceae bacterium | reverse complement strand
GCGGCACGTGGCGCGGATGGCGTCTATATGCCGGCCTACGGTTTGATGTACCGCGAGGCACGGTCCGCGATCTATGAGCAGGTTGCAAGAATCGACAGCCTGCAATTGCACAAACAACGAGAGATTCTGCAGTCCGCCGTACAAGAGGAGTTGCAGGGGCGCCTTGAGAAAACAGACCCCGGCGATCTGATTATCACTCGCGTCGTGGTTCGAGCACTGAACACCGATCCAAGTATCGAGGCCGCGATTCGCGAAGCCGTTGAAGCAGAGAAACGTCTCGAGGCGAAACAGGTCCAGGTCGAGATCGCGAAGAAGGACGCCGAGATCGAGATCGAACGCGCGAAGGGTATCGCCGAAGCCAACAACATCATCAACAGCAGCCTGACGGCCGAGTATCTGCAACACGAAGTCAATACGGCCCTGCTCAGGTTTGCGGACAACGACGGAAGTGTGGTTGTAATTCCTGCCAATATGCAGGGCTTCGAGATGATCCTCGACGGCGGTGCGCTGCGGCGCGGGGGCAGCCAGTAATGTTTCGCCGCTTATTTTTCGCAGTCGCGTTGCTACTCGCGAGTGTCGCTCAGGCGGAGACCGTTGCCGTTATCGGCACCGGTAACGTTGGCATGGCGCTCGGCAGCGAGTTCGGCGGCTTGGGCAATGAAGTTATCTACGGATCGCGTAGTCCGGAGTCCGAGAAGACGCAGGACGTGGTCGCCAAGGCATCCGCGGCAGGGGCGATGCTGCCCGCCGATGCCGCGGCAAAAGCCGACGTTATCGTACTGGCCGTGCCCGGCATGGTCACCGAGACCGTGGCAAAGGGACTTGGCGATCTGTCCGGCAAGCTCATTATCGATGCAACCAATCCGCTCATATTCGAAGGCAATCCGCCCGTCGTCAGCTACGGCGTTGAAACCTCGCTTGGCGAGATCGTACAGGCACTGCACCCGGACGCGTTTGTCGTCAAGGCCTTCAATACGATCTCGTGGCAGCAAATGATGGATCCGGACGCCGCCAGCACACCGCCGGTCGTGCCCATCGCAGGTAATGATGCAGCGGCACGCGACAGGGTCGCGGCCTACATCGCCGCAATGGACCTCGACCCACTTGACCTGGGCGGCATCGAGAACGCCCAGTGGACGGAGCGCACCGTCGTCGTAGCGCTCAACAATGCGTTCACGGGCAATGAAAAATTTGACGTAGTATTCCAGAGGCGCGACTAGCGACCAATCGATACACCAAAAAATGGCTGTAGCACCCGGACCCGACGAATGACGAACTCGTTCAGGACGTAGCAGCCCACGATTGTTCCACCGAGAACCAGCACAGGTTCAATGACCGGGCCTAGCGAGAACTTCGCCAGGTTTACGCCAATTACGATGATGATTGTCTGGTGAAGGATGTACCACGGGTACACGGCCTGGGTCGCGTACGACAACCGTCGACTTGGGTGATTGAGAAAATGGTGCCCCCAACCAAAGATCGTGACGATCCAGAGCCATCGGTTGCAGTAGATGATCAGCATTTGTACTTCGTTGGCAAGTGCAAACGAGTCTTGCGGCAGCAACTGCTCGCGAGTCATGAACAGCCCAAAGAAGACCAAAGCCGCTATCGACGTAATCACGCGCATCCGGTCGAGTTCAGACCAGAAGCCCTCGTCGCGACCAATCAGGTAACCGAACAGGAAGAACGTGCCGTACATCGCGTGCGCATACCAGTCGTCGAGGAACGCGTGGCTGATGTAAGGGAACTTCGGGTAAACGAACGCGCCATAGATCATGAGCACCGTGACCGGTACTGCGATGATGAATATACCCCGCAGCGCGACGAAGCCGCTGCGCACGCGCCTGAGGGGCCCGTCCAGCAGGATCGCCAGTGGAATCAACAATAGCGAGTAAAAAAGTACATAGGCCAGGTACCAGAGGTGATTCCAGGTCCAGACGATGATCTCTTCGCCGCCCCACGCGTCACCGGGAAAATCCTGGAATGTCAGGTACTGCACCATGAAGCGGCCGAATCCCGGCTCGATCAGGCCTTTTCCAAGCGCCTCGTAGTAGCACTGCGGCGCCACGATGAATGCCATGCCGAATAACAGCGGCAGAAGCAGGCGGTATAGCCGGCGTAAGGCGAATCGACCGGGGGTGTAGCGCTGCCAGACGAAGCTGACGGCAAGCCCGGAGATGATGAACAACAATGACATGCGCCACTGGTTAACGAACAGCATCGGGAACTGCAACCACTCGGCCTGGTAACTGGACTTGACGTGCCAGCCCCAGTCCGCGACGTAGAACATGGCGACGTGGTAGAGAATCAGCAGGCTGAATGCGAACACGCGTAATGCGTCGATATCGTAACGGCGGGCCTTGCTCATGACATTTCCTGGCGGTTACTGGATCACCGATCCGGCATCGCGTCCCAATACTCGAGCAAATTCATCTTCTCGAGTAGCGGCCGCCAACGAGGATCGTCGTGCAGCGGCTCGAGGAAGGGATCAACCAATAGATAAGTCATACCGCCGTCGTGGATTTCATAGCCCGCCTCGAGCCATTCGAAGGCCTTATCCGGGTCTTCGTGAATCGTATAGATCTGGGCGATCTGGTAACTGAATGCAGGTCCCAGGTTCTCAATTACCCATTCCAATCCCTGCGCAGCCTCCTCGCGGCGTCCAGCTGGATAGAGGGTGTAGGCCGAGACTACATTGAAGTAGACGACGTGATCCCAGGTGACGAGCGGATCAGTCTGCTCTGCAGCCTCATCGTATCGACCCTGCATCATCAGTACGGCCAAAGCGTCGCCCGGCCAGGCATCTCGGCCATTTATGTCTTCGTTCTTACGATAGAGCTCCAGCGAGCGGTCCCAGTTTCGAGCAAACAGATGTGCATCGCCGGCGTACTCAAGACGAACCTTGCTCAGGGGGTCCTGTCGCAGTGCTTCTTCCGCATACTCGATCATCTCGTCGGTCCGACCGAATGTCTGGTGATACCTGGCGGCCAATTCCAATACATCCGGGTTCTTTGGCCCCGCCTGCAGGGCGCGTTCAACCAATTCACGCGCCGCAGACCAGTCCCATTCGTAGATCAGCGCGATACGAGCCAGCAAGGCCCATGCATCGGCCAGTTCAGGGTCCAGTGTCAATGCGTGTTCGGCCCACTCGCGCGCGAGCGCGGTCCCTTCATCAAGGTCTACAACCCCGAAATTCGCCATTTCCCGAATTGCCCGAGCTCTACCTAACCAGGCTGGCGGGTAGTTCGGGTCGATCGCGATGACTTCCTCGAACAACTCCTTGGCACGTGACCAATACCCAAGACCGTCAAGGTCAAGGAAATGAAGACCCTCGAGATAAATCGCGTAAGCCTCGAGATCGGTCTGCGTGGTTTTCGGTGCCTCACCAAGCAGGGTAACGTGCAGCTCATCGACCACCTTGCGAGCGATCTCGTCCTGGATCGCAAATATGTCGTCGAGTTCTCGATCGTAAGTTTCCGACCACACGTGTCTGTCGGTTTCCGCATCAATCAACTGCGCCGTGATGCGCACCTTTGCTCCGGATTTCCTGACGCTGCCTTCCAGGACGTGGTCAACGCCGAGTTGAGACGCAATCGTCGGAATATCGATTTCCTTGTCTTTGAACTGGAACGCTGAGGTACGCGAGGTAACTTCGAGCTCGGGAATCTTGGCGAGCAGGTTCAACAGTTCTTCGGTGATGCCGTCGGCGAAAAACTCGTTGCTCGCATCGTCACTCATATTGGCGAACGGCAATACTGCGATGGACGGCTCACCGGCGTGCGTTTCGATGACCTCGTGGTCGTGCTCGAATACGAACTTGTCCAACGCAAAATACGCAACAGCTGCAACCAGCAGGCCGATAATTGTGTAATTCAGTTTCTGTCCGGTCTCTTTCGTGATGGACTCGATGCGATCGACGTCCCGCTCGCGCTTGACGCCTTCGGGCGTCAACTCGAATGCCCATGCGAAGATTATCGCGATCGGAAAGCCCAGAATAAGGACGAATGCAACGCCGGACTGGAACCATTCGGGAAGAAGCAGTGCCGGGGCCAGCGTGTCCGCAACCTGCAGCAGCAGCCACGCCACGATGATGTAGGCCACGGCTACGCGGAAGACGTTGCGACGTTTTAGCTCACCGACAAATGACATTTGCCGATTGTAGAAGAAATGGTGCCGGATAGGTGACTCGAACACCTGACCCCATCATTACGAATGATGTGCTCTACCAACTGAGCTAATCCGGCACAGAATGCGGCGCGCAGTATAGCCGCGCGCGCCAGCGACGAAAAGGGGTCAGGCCATATCTTTTGGCGGGGTCGCGCGCCCCTTGATCACGACCTCGATACTGTCGAGATGGAAGTCTTTCGGTAACTCCGGCAATCCAATGACCTGGACCGCGTCGTGCGGTATGTCGGTCAGCTCGCCCGTATCCATATTGTAGAAGTGATAATGCGGCGTCGTAGTCGAGTCATAGAAGAGCCGCTCGGGATCGACGAGGCACTCCCTCACGAGCCCACGCTCGCCAAACAGCTTCAACGTATTGTAAACCGTCGCTTTGGACACACCACTGCCTTGCACGTGCAGCCGATCAATAATCTGCTCAGCCGACAGGTGCTGAGGCTTCCCGAGCAAAATTCCTGCTATTTCAATACGTTGTGGTGTGGGCTGAACGCCGTGTCTATCGAACTGCGCGAGGATTTCGGTGCGCCGCATCTGGAACTTCCTTTACTACGGATCCTGTTAACGACACACGATATCACGCCTTTCGCCGCGAATCTCTGCCCTCCAAATGCTCGTTTCTGGCTCAGATGCGCACTTTGTTCGGTTCCCTCGGCCGCCAGGAAACCGGGACACTGCATGCAGGACAAGGAGGTCCGCATGCGTCGAAAACGAGGTTTCACCCTGTACGAACTGCTCATGACTCTCGGGCTGGCCGCACTGCTGTTGTCCATCGGTATTCCGTCCTTCTCCGCGACGCTGGCCCGGAGCCGGCAAGCCATTGAAATAAATGCGCTTTTTCATGCTGTGCACCTGGCAAGAAAGGAATCGATCATGCGTCGCAAAGTCGTCTCGCTGTGCCCCAGTCGAGACGGTTCGACGTGCAGTCCTGGCACCGACTGGTCGTCCGGCTGGATCCTGTTCGAAAACGTCGACCGGGACTCCCCGCCACAGGTTGATCCGGGCGAGACCATGCTTCGGTCTCACCGTGTCTCGGAAAGAATCCGGATCAAGGCGAATCGTCGCGGATTCACGCTGCGCGCGACATTTCTGAGGGCAACCAACGGCACATTCGTGGTCTGCGATGCCGCCGATAGCGTCCGCCCAAAAGGGCTGATCGTCAGCTATACCGGGCGTCCCAGGGTCGCCTTCGAGCGCCCGGACGGGACGCCCTACTCCTGCGCGGATTAAGTCAAGTTGAGCGGCCCGAAAGTGACCGTTTGTCGGGAGATTCGGCCCGTTTGTCGGGTACTCCGAACCCGTTCGCCATGAGTCTCTATAGTGGCGCGCATGGACAAGAGAAACCAAACCGGCTTCACGCTGTACGAACTGCTGATCACCGTGTCAATTATGGGCGTCGTTCTGGCATTTGGCGTTCCGAACATGCTGACGTTCAATCAGAACGGCCGCATGACCGCTACGGCCAATGACATGCATGCCTCGTTTCACCTGGCACGTAGCGAATCGTCTCGGGCGAAGACCAATATCACTGTCTGCGCCAGCGCCAATGCCCTGGCCGCGGACGCGAATTGTGGAGGCACCTGGGATCAGGGCTTCATCGTCTTCGTGGATAACGATGGCGATATCAACCGCAGTGGCGCGACAGAAACGGTGCTCCGCGCGCACGGCCCTATCGCTGAGGGCGTGACCCTGGCGATTGCTGATGGTGCTACGTATTTCAGCTTTTCGTCGACCGGACTTGGACGCCCAAATGTGGGTGGCGACCCGGCCGTATCACAGGTCGTCATGTGTGATAAACGGGGCAATATCACGGCTGCCGGCGGCAGCTCCGCAGCGCGGCTGTTTGTTGTCACTCCACTGGGTCGGGCGGTTGTCTTCCGCGATAAGGCGCTGATCGATGACGCACTGACCGCGATGGGCGCATCTTGTCCATAAAGGAATGAATACGATGAATCTTAGAAAATCAAAAGGTTTTTCGCTGGTAGAAGTTTTGATCGCCCTGATCATCATGTCGGTGGGCATGTTGGGCATCGCCGGCCTCTACGTGCAGAGCATGCAAGCGGGACGTACATCCATGTTGCGCCACCATGCAGTCACGCTGGCAGGCGACATAGCCGACCGCATTCGGGCGAATCCAACGGCGGGCGCCGCCTACGTGGCGGTTGGGGGGCAGGACAACAATTGTGTTGCCCAGGGCGCAAACTGCGATGTGGCACAAATGGCCGCGCACGACGTTTTCCTGTGGCGTGCGCAGGCATTGGAATTCCTGCCGCCCATGGCCGACGGCACAGAGCAGGTCGTCGTAGCGCTGGATGCCGCCGCACTGCCACCAACATTCACAATCACAGTACGCTGGGACGAACCGACGCCGGACAATGTGCCGCCGTCCTACACGATCCTCGTTCCGGTTAACCCGTTTTAGGAGCGACGCAAGATGATGCATAACAAAGCACAGCCGATGCGGCGTCAGTCAGGCCTGACTCTTGTCGAACTCATGGTTGCCCTCGCTATTGGATCGTTCCTGATTATCGGCGCCGTCCAGATCTACAACCAGAGTCGCCAGGCGTTCGTGGTCAATGAGTCGATCGCGCGCGTACAGGAAACCGCCCATTTCGCTATGGACACAATCGAAGCCGACCTGCGCATGGCCAGCAACTGGGGCCGCAACAGCCGCAGTCTCGCTGTAGAAGGTCGTTCACTGGTTGGCGATGCAAATCCAACCGGGCTGACCGTCCCGCAACCAACATGTGGTGATGACTGGGCATTTGACCTGGCCCGCCCGATCGATGGTTCCGATAACGCCTATAACCTGATCTGTCCCGCGGATGGCGGAGCCCAGGCTGCCTCAGATGTCGTCACGATTCGTCGCACGAGCGTTCAGCCCACGGCGCCGGAAGTAGGCCGCCTTCAAGTTCAATCGACCCGTATTCAGGGTGAGCTTTTTGAACTCGGGGCCGTTCCAGCGGCGTTCTTACCTGTGACGAATCACCCGATCACGGGAGCACCGTCTTCCGCGACGCACAACCTGATGGTGAACAGCTATTACGTATCCCCGACGTCGGATCTGATTCCGGGCGTACCGACGCTGCGCCGCAAGACTCTGACCATGCGCAACGGTGCGCCGGTCATCGACGACCAGGAAGTCGCACCGGGCGTTGAGAACATACAACTGCAGTTGGGCATCGATGTAGACGAAGACAACACGGTCGATCGCTACGTCAATCCCGGCGATGACGTCTACAACCCTGCCGCAGCCGGTTACATACCTGGCGCGCGCGTAATGACGGCGCGTATCTGGGTCCTCGTGCGCGGCGTGACCACTGAATTCGGTCTTGAAGATGGCCGCGACTACCAGCCGGGCAACGCCAATGTTGGCCAGATGAACGACAGCTTCCGTCGCCTGCAGGTATCGAAGACCATTCTTTTGCGTAACGCCAGAACCTGATCGAGAGAAGAACGATGACTTTCAAACCTACAAGATTCAACCATCGCGACAAGCAAACAGGTGCGGCGCTCGTCGTCGGCCTGATGTTGCTCGTCGTCATTACGGTACTTGCAATCTCGGGCATGAATACGGCGACGACAGAGCTCGCCATGGCTCGCAATGATCAGGCCTACGAAGACGCCTTCCAGGCAGCGGAAACCGGTATTGCGACCGCGCTTTCGCAAGGTCAGTTTGTAACGTCAGGAAGCACGGCGCTGGCTCAGATAATTTCGTCGCACCAGAGCATCGCCACAAGCATTGATTTCGAAGACTCAACCATGGTCCCGGACAAAGCCTTCAGCCTCGGTGTCGGTAGCGGCATCTCGGCTTACCATTTTATCGCCACGTCGCAGGCGGAATTTCGTCGCGACCCAGGCAACACCACGGATCGCGACTCAACAGCGACCCACTCTCAAGCTTTTTATGTCGTCGGCCCGGAACTGTCGGCGCTCTAAGCGGTAGAAGGAACGGAGTAGTCTCATGAAAATCAAAGTATTGATTACCGCCGCATTGCTCAGCCTGGCCCTGCCAGCAGTAGCGGATTTCACACAAGTGCAGGAAGCCTATGAAGTCGCGTTGAGCGACCTCCGTCTGCCGCGCGCCGACGGCGGGACTATCGCATTCAAGGAATGCGATACCTGCGAATACCGACGCATTCGCGTTGGATCGGACATGCGTTATCGGCTCAACGGCAAGGACATTTCGCTGAAGGATTTTCGCGAAGCAATGGCCACTGTTGAAGATCGCGAAAGCGAAGCCGTGACCGTACTTTACCACCTCGAAAGGAATCAGGTTACCGCAGTGTCGGTAAACCTCTGAGGGTAGCATTATGAATAAGCTAATTCGTAAATCGACAGGGACTGTTCTCGGTTTGATGCTGGCACTTGTCAGCGGATCGCCGGTACTTGCGGATGACACAGAGCTGATGCTCGTCGCGCCGCCTGAGCCATCGCAACTCAAGCCGAACGTTTTGTTCATTCTCGATACATCGGGATCGATGGGCGACATCCAGAGAACCGGTCAGCCGTACGATCCGGCTACGGACTATTCGGCATTTGGCACCTGCGACCCAAATAACCTCTATTGGGGCGACGGCACGACGACGCCGGTCTGCGATGCTGCCAACACGAGTTTCATCGCCAAGGGCGCCTGGCACTGCAACGATGCATCGATCCAGATTGCCGGTGTCGGTGCCTACACTGGCGTGTTGGTTCAATACCGGACAAATCCCGGTGGCATGCTGGAATGGCTCGAGCTCGAACCAGGAATCAACTTCAACCCGGTCGAATGTCAGTCTGATAGCTCATTGCACGGTGAGAACGGCGGAGCAGATCCGTTGGAGGTATACGCAGTATCGGGTTCGGGTTCGGTGTTTGATCCGTGGACATCAGATCCGCTGCAGGAAGTCGCCTGGGGTAGCTCCGGGAAGAGCACGACCTACACGATTCACGACGGCAACTATCTCAACTACCAGAATGACCCTGCAACAGAGGATCTGTCTCGTTCGCAGATCATGAAGAACGCGACCAAGACGGTCCTCAATTCTGTCAATGACATGAATGTCGGCCTGATGCGCTTCAACAACACAGAAGGCGGCGTCGTTATCCAGGCGCCGATCGACCTCGATTCGAACCGGGCTTCGCTCAATGCACAGATTGACGCGCTCGATGCGGATGGCTGGACACCGCTGTCCGAATCGTTGTTCGAGGCGGCTCTCTTCTGGCAAGGTCTGCCTGGGCACTATGCCGAGCTCTACAACCAGCACCCGACCGATCCGGCCGCTCTGGACACGACAGATCCGGCCGACTACAAGCGCCCGGACATGCTGACGTGCTCCAAGAACTTTAACGTGCTGGTCACTGACGGTAAGCCGACCGAGGATGTCGACACACCGGGACTGCTTGCGCAACTTCCACAGTGGTCGTCGACCCTCGACGGCCGTACAGGCTGCACGGGAACGGGCGATGGCGCCTGCCTCGACGACGTGGCTGAGTACCTGTCTAAGAAGGACATCAACCTGGCGCTTAATGGCCGCCAGTCTGTCATTACTCATACGATCGGATTCACAGTTGATCTTGATATTCTCGAAGACACTGCACGGCTATCCGGCGGCCAGTACCTGCTTGCCGACGATACCGACTCACTGCTTGTCGCATTGACGGAAATTGTCTCGCAGGTTAATGCGCGTGCGCTGTCCTACACCGCGCCCGCTGTTTCGGTAAATACCTTCAACCGGACGCGAAACCTGAATGACGTCTACCTGACGATGTTTGGCGCACGCGGTAACGCCCACTGGCCGGGCAACCTCAAGGCGTATCGAATCCAGGGAGGCAAGATTGTCGATGCCCTGGGCGCGGATGCCGTGGATCCGGGAACCGGTTTCTTCTACCCGACCGCTCGTTCCTACTGGACGACAGGCCAGGCAGACGGCAACGACGTACTCCTGGGCGGTGCGGCCAACAAGCTGCCTGCCCCGGCTGACCGGCGCCTGTTCACAGACAACGGCTTCGACAGCACCTTGTCAGGGGCCAGTAATGCGATCTCGGAAGGCAACATCAACATGTACACGCCGGCCGACTTCGGTATCCCTACGGGCGGCCCGGAATTGGCAGACGTCATCAACTGGATGCGCGGCGTGGACGTGCAGGACTTCGACGACGATCCGGCCACGACGGTCCGTAATGCAATGGGTGATCCCTTGCACGCTCGACCGGCTGCCGTTGTCTACGGCGGCACGGTGCAGAGCCCGATTTCGGTCATCTACACGGCGACCAACGATGGCTATCTGCATGCCATAGATGGGACGACTGGCCAGGAGCTCTGGTCTTATGTACCCAAAGAGCTGCTGCCACGCATGGCTACCCTGTATGAAGATCCGACGATGATGTACAAGATGTACGGCATCGACGGAGACATCATCCCGGTCCTGCGCGATAAAGACGGTGACGGACAGATTGAAGCTATCGACGGGGACTTCGCGTTTATCCTGTTTGGCATGCGTCGCGGCGGTTCCACCTATCGCATGCTCAATGTTACGGACAAGAACAACCCGGTCCTGGTCTGGGAACGCGTTCTCGATGAGGGTGGACAGAGTTGGTCGGCCCCGGTCGTCACTCGCATGGATATTTCCGGAGCGACGCAGAATGCCTTCAAGGCAGTCGCTGTAATGGGCGGGGGCTACGATGGTGTCAACGACACAGCGGCGTTTAACCCGAACCCGGACGGCGTAGGTGCGGGCGTACATGTCCTCGACCTTATGACTGGCCAGACGCTGTGGCGTGCCGGCCATTCGAGCACCAGCGCTGACTTGCAGCTGGACACGATGACCCGTGCTATCCCGACGCGCATCAAGGTCATCGATATTAACGGTGACGGCTTCGCCGATCGGATGTACAGCGCCGATATGGGCGGCCAGATCCTGCGCTTCGACATTGCCAATGGCAACCCGGCGGCATCGCTGGTTGCTGGTGGCGTGATCGCTCAGCTTGGCGGCGAAGGTTCCGGGGGTACTCCCAGCGCGGCAAACACACGCCGGTTCTACAACTCGCCCGACGTTGCCGTGTTCAATGATGAGCGTCAAAACCGTCGCTTTGTGTCGGTTAGCGTTGGTTCCGGTTACCGCGCGCACCCGCTGGATCTGAGCGCGCAAGACAAGTTCTACTCGCTGCGCGACCCCGACATCTTCAACTCGCTGTCGCAGACGGACTACGACAACTACACGCCAATCACAGAGGCGGATCTTGTCGACGTCACCGGTCGGGTCAATGCGAATATTACGGAGACGGATGCCGGATGGCGGCTGACGTTGCCGGATAACCAGATGGTTCTCGCTGACTCGGTTACGTTTAACAACGAGGTGTTCTTTGTGTCCTTCTCGCCGGACAGCACCGGCGCTGCCGCCTGTAATGTCGGCCAGGGCACGAACTTCCTGTGGCGTATCAGCATCCTGAACGGCGACCCGATCCTCGAAGACTTCGGCAACATTCCTGTCGGTGGCGAGGACGAGGCGCGTCGTACGCAGCTCGCCCAGGGCGGTATCGCCCCCTCACCGCAATTCCTGTTCCCGAGCCCGGATGATCCGAATTGCACGGGCGCCGACTGTGCGCCGCCGCCAATCGGTTGTATTGGTGTTGAGTGTTTCGACCCCGGATTCCAGAACAACCCGGTTCGAACACTCTGGACGCAAGACGGAATCGAGTAAACTGTGGCATGGTTCCGGGCGCTTGGCGCCCGGAACCACCATAATTTCTCAGGCTTAATTCGACACGGGAAGACAGATATGCGATTACGCAAACACATGCGTGGCATCACGCTCATTGAGCTGATGATTGTCGTGGTCGTTGTGAGCATTCTTGCAGCGATAGCTTTCCCGAATTATCAGGAATTCAGTGCCAGGGCCAAGCGTAACGAAGCCCGCGCGGCACTATTACGGCTGGCAACCAACCAGGAACGGTTCTACCTCAATAACAACACGTTTACGCAGAACCTGACCTCACTGGGTTTTGGATCGACGCCTACGTGGACCACAGAGACGGGTTACTACGAGATTGAGGTAACGGCGGCGGACGCCAGCAACTTCACGGCCACGGCGACGTATCTTCTCGGCGGCAGCGAAGCCGGTAAGTGCGGCAGCTTTACGATTGATGGTCGTGGTTCGCAAACCTCGGACCCGGACACGAACTGCTGGTCCCGTACCCGCTAGGAATCAGCCGGCTCTTCTTGCTTGAGTGCTTCCTCTCGTCCCGAGAAGAACAGCGCGTCGATTATTAGCAACGCCGCCCCTACCGAAATTCCGGCGTCGGCGACATTGAATGAGGGGAATGCCCAACTCCCGAACCAGACCTGGAAGAAGTCCGTCACGTAACCCTGCGCGATGCGGTCGATCAGGTTGCCAATCGCACCTCCCAACACTAGTGCCAGCCCTGCCGCCAGTAACGCCTGCCCCTGATCCCGAATTCGCCATAGCCAGACCACGATTACACAGCTCACACCGGCCGACAAGACGACGAAGAACCACCGCTGCCATCCGCCAGCATCCGCCAGGAAGCTGAAAGCTGCGCCGGTATTGCGTTGGTGCGTGAGGTTTATAAACGAATTCAGAGGGACCTTCTCGTACAATGCGACCCACTCGATGATCGCCCACTTGGTCAGCTGATCAGCCGCAACCACGACAAGTGCCACCACCATCCATGTGATGAAACGTGTATTCCCCTGTGTCTTCGATTCAGCCATATTCCTGGTTTCCGTTAAGCGGTATGTGCGGCCAGCGCCAATCGTGCATTCTCTTCGTCAATCCTCATCTGCGCAACCAGCTCATCCACCGATTCGAATTTTTCTTCGTCACGCAGGTGCTCGATGAAGTCCACATGAATGTAGTCGCCGTAGATGTCGCGGTCGAACTCAAACAGGTGAACCTCGAGCAATGGCTTCGTGAGGTCAAAGGTCGGGCGCGTTCCGACACTCGCGACAGCATCCACTGGCCCTTCGGGCAAGCCATGCACACGGACTGCGTAGATTCCGGCAACGGCGCTCTGGCGCCGCCGCAGATCCACATTGGCCGTCGCGTAGCCCAGTGAACGTCCGACCCGCCGGCCCTGAATGACGCGCCCCGACATGCGATAGGGTCGACCAAGCAGCGCTGATGCACGAGCTACATCTCCGGCTGCGAGCGCCTCGCGGATGGCAGTGCTACTGACGCGAATACCCTCGACCATTACGCTGGCGACCTGCTCGATGGTGTAACCCAGCGCACTACCCGCTCTTTCCAGCTGCTGCACCGTGCCCTCACGCTTGCGTGCAAATCGAAAATCATCGCCAATCACGATATGGCGAGCATTCAATCCATGCACAAGTACCCGTCGAACGAACTCATCGGCAGTAATGCCGCGCATCGCCTCACTGAATCGGGGGCAATAGAAGATATCCACGCCGTAGGCAGCGAGCGCGTCAAACTTCTCGCGAAAGCGCATGAGTCGAGCTGGCGGAGCCGCCGCCGAAAAGAATTCCTTCGGGGTCGGCTCGAAGCTCATGACGACGGACGGCACACCTCGATCAGATGCTTCGGCGATGACCTGGTCGAGCAGCTTACGGTGCCCGGGATGGAGGCCGTCGTAGGAACCGATGGTCACGACGCTGCCGCTCGCAAGCTGCTCGAAAGGGAGGTCCGAAAGGTGACGTATAAGCCGCATGTCAGTCGTGCCTCATGCGGAACTGGGCCGGCCTGAGCCCCAGCGCGACGAGCGCGACAAAATAGACACCAGCACCGGCAGCGACCGAGAGGGAGAGCCACACAACGCGATCTGCAAGGCTGGCTGCCATCCACCAGGTCGTTGCCTTGTGCAGCTGTAGCAGGACGGCGATCATCGCAGCATTCGCGAGTACAACGCGCGCTAGCAACGTGCCCCAGCCGGGTGCGTGTCGAATCACGTCAGCTTTGCGTAGGCCCCGGTAGAGCAGGACGGCATTGAGAACAGCCGCGACCGAGGTTGCGGCCGCAAGGCCCGCGTGCGGGCCGGCGAATCCGCTGCTGCTCAGGTACCAGGCGGACGAGGAACCGAGCACCAGGTTCGCAAGCAGCGCAACGATACCGATCCGTACCGGGGTTCGTGTGTCTTCCCGGGCGAAGAAAGCCGGTGCCAGGACCTTTACGAATGAGAAACCAACCAGGCCGATCGCGTAAGCCTGCAATGCGAGAGTCGTCATATCAACTGACTGCGAGTCGAACTCGCCGCCGTGGAACAACGTGATAATCAGCGGCGCCGCCAGGATGATTAGTCCGACCGCCGCCGGAACCGCGATCAGAACCGCGATCCTCATGGACCATTCAAGCGTCTCCGCGAATTCTCGTCGGTTCTCATTCGCCCAGAGCCGCGACAGGTATGGCAAAGTCACCGTCGCCAGTGCAATTCCGAACAGGCCGAGTGGGAACTCCATCAGCCGATCGGAGTAATAGAGATAACTGATACTGCCGACAGGCAGCAGCGATGCAATGATGCCGCTTAGCAGTACGTTGATCTGAGCCACGGACGAGCCGAAAATCGCCGGCAGCATCAACCTGAATGCGCGCCGGACGCCTGGATGTCGCGGCCGCCATTTGGGGCGTGGCAGCGCATGGATGCGCGCAAGAAAAGGTATCTGGAAAAGCAGCTGCAAGAGACCGGCCACGAACACGGCGTAGGCCAACGCCATAATCGGCTGTTCGAGCATCGGCGCAACCCAGACGGCTGCGGCGATCAGGACCACGTTGAGAATCACGGGCGTGAATGCCGGCACGCCGAAACGACCGTAGGTATTCAGTATCCCGCCGGCAAAGGCCGTGAGCGACACGAAGAACAGATAGGGAAATGTGAAGCGCAACATCAGCGCGGCAAGATCAAAGTCCCCGCCATCGCTGACGAAACCCGGCGCCACGATCAGCACGAGGAGCGGCGCCCCGATGACACCGGCTAGCGTCACGATAAATAGTACGACCCCGAACGTCCCGGCCATCGCGTCGAGATACTCGCGAGTTTCCTCGCCGTTATGCTGCTCCTTGTAGCGCGCCATGACCGGGACGAATCCGGCCGAGAACGCCCCTTCGGCGAAGAATCGACGCAACATATTCGGGATTCGCTGAGCGACCAGGAAGGCGTCCATCACGAGCCCGGCGCCAAAATATCGCGCAAATACGATATCCCGCACGAGCCCGAGGATTCGCGAGAGCAGCGTCATGCCGCTGACGACCGAGGTCTTGAGCGCTAACTTAAGGCCAGATATACGTTTTTTGCCATCCATGAATGCTTAAGTGTAGCCCAAAAGCCCCGCCCCAATTCTCATTGACATACGCCCTAAGGGCGCGAATAATACGCGGCTCTTTGAACTCAGGACACGGTTTAAACCAGTGGCAAACATCAAATCAGCTCGGAAGCGCGCCCGCCAGGCGGAGAAGACCCGCAAGCACAATATGGGTCTGCGTTCCCTGATGCGTACCAAAATCAAGAACGTCGTGAACGCCTGTGAGGCCGGCGACAAGGAAGCGGCAGCGGCAGCCTACAAGGATGCTGTGCCGGTCATCGATAGCATGATCAACAAGGGCATTGTTACCAAGAACAAGGCCTCGCGTCATAAAAGCCGCCTGAACGAGCGGGTCAAAGCACTATCCGCTTAAGCCCCTTCGGCTTCTTCCTCTTCTTCAATCTCCTCCAGCGCCCGAATCACCGCGTGCCCAAGGGCCTCGGTACCGGCGCCTGTGGCCGCGCTCACCTCGAAAACGGGCCCATCCCAGCCGAGCTCCTCGAGTAGCATTTCGCGAGCGACCTCGAGATCCGGGGGGGTCAGCAAATCGATCTTGTTAATAACCAGCCAGCGAGGCTTGTCAGCCAGCTCATCCGAAAACTTTTCGAGTTCCCCGGCGATTGCCCTGACCTCCTTCGCCGGTTCGACATTTGGATCTATTGGCGCGATATCCACAAGGTGTAACAGCAGGCGGGTCCGCTGCAGGTGCTTGAGAAACTGGATACCCAGCCCTGCTCCTTCCGACGCGCCTTCGATCAGGCCAGGAATATCGGCCATCACGAAGCTCTGGAACTGACCCACGCGAACAACGCCCAGGTTCGGATGCAATGTTGTGAATGGATAATCGGCTATGCGCGGCTTCGCCTGCGACATCGCCGTAATCAGGGTCGATTTGCCGGCGTTCGGCATGCCGAGCAACCCGACGTCCGCCAGCACCTTGAGCTCCAGCTTAAGGTGACGCGCTTCGCCTTGTGTTCCCTTGGTGATCTTGCGAGGCGCGCGGTTCACACTGCTTTTGAAGCGCGTGTTGCCCAGTCCGCCGCGACCTCCCTCGGCCACCATTTGGCGTTGCCCTGCTTCGGTCAGGTCGCAAATCAGCTCACCGGTGTCCACGTCGTGAACGACAGTACCTTGCGGCACCATGACGTCCAGGTACTCACCCGAACGCCCGGTCTTGTTACGGCCCGAGCCACCTTGCCCGCCTTCGGCTTTGAATTTTCGAGCCATGCGAAAATCGGCCAGGGTATTGAGCGCTGGGTCGGCAACGAGATAGACACTGCCGCCATTGCCACCGTCACCGCCATCCGGACCACCGCGCTCGATGTATTTTTCCCGTCGAAAACTCAGGCAGCCGTGTCCGCCGTTGCCGGCTA
>CAZKZE010000048.1:0-23039 GCA_964557165.1 uncultured Woeseiaceae bacterium | reverse complement strand
CCCCGAAACCGACGTACAGCAGTCCATCAGGCCCGAAGGCGATGTCTCCGCCATTATGATTCGACTGCGGCTGTGCCAGTTCGAGAATGATCGCCTCGCTTGCGGGATTCAGGGTCAGGCCGTCGTCGAGACTCGTAAATCGCGAGACGAAGGACCGGAACGGACTGCCACGAGTGAAAGAGACAAAAACATAAGGCGTGACAGGAAAATCCGGATGAAACGCGAAGCCCAGCAATCCCCCTTCACCCGCAGCATCGACTATTCCGCTGATATCCAGGAAGACGCTCGCTGAGGATGAACTCGGATTGTTAGCAAAAACGCGAATAAACCCGTTCTTTTCGCCAACAAACCACCTTGATGAGTCGTCTGGCGCCTGCCTGAGTACCGTGGGCTGATCGAATGACAACGACGTGAATACGCGGCTGACCGTGATCGTCGGCGTGTTATCCCCTGGTGGTGGCGGCGGATCGACCGTGGCCCCATTGCCACCCCCACCACCACAGCCGGCCAGGGCTGCAGCGGCCAAGAACAGGGTTGTAGCTCTAGGAATCATCCTGGATCCGCGCACACTCATTCTCCTTCCTCATCAATGAAATAGCTTATCAAGAATGCCAACTCGGTCACGAATATGTACACCCAATCGACCTATACTCCGGACGTGTCGAAATTTTTGACCAATTTCGACACGTCGATCGAATGAGTCGATACGATCGACAGGTTTCGCTGATATGTCGATATTTCTGACAAATTTCGACATATTGACCGAATGAGTCGATATCATCGACATGTTTTGCCGATCTGTCGATATTTCTTCACTTTATCGACACGTTAGCCCGATACGTCGATTGCATCGACCTATCGCACCGCCGCCCGTGGAGGCCCTGTAAGTGACTGATTTTAATGCTTCTTTACCGTACAACGACTTGCCTGACCTGCCACCGCCGGCGGAACTGGTTGAGACCACACAAATCCTGAAACGTTGCATTCGAGCCAGGGTTGCCATGGCCGAACTCAAGCAGGCTGCCGAGCTGATACCGAATTCGGCTGTCCTGGTAAATGCCCTGCCGCTGCTCGAAGCCCGGGCAAGTTCGGAAATCGAGAATATCGTGACGACGACCGACAAGCTGTTCGAGTTCGCGGATATTGCCGAAGATCGCGCCGACGCCGCCACCAAGGAGGCCCTGCGTTACCGCACGGCCCTCTACGAGGGCACCAAGATGGTTCAACGAGGCATGCTGACCACCGATATGGCCATACAAATATGTAGTACTATCAAAGGTATAGAACTGGATGTCCGAGCTGAATCCGGTACGACACTCAAGAGCCGCATGACCGGCGAAGTCATCTACACGCCACCAGTCGGACAAAGCCTGCTGCTCGGGAAGCTGGATAATTTGTCGCGGTTCATGCACGAGGCTGAGGACGTCGACCCGCTCGTCCGCATGGCCATTCAGCATTATCAGTTCGAGGCGATTCACCCCTTTGTCGACGGCAACGGCAGGACGGGTCGAATTCTCAATATTCTGTTCCTCGTCCAGCTTGGACTGCTCGACTCGCCAATTCTCTATTTGAGCCGTTACATCATCCACAACAAGGCTGCTTATTATCGCCTGCTGAAAACCGTCACCCACGATCAGGACTGGGCATCCTGGATTCTCTTTATACTCGACGGTGTAGAGGAAACCTGCACCTGGACCACGGAAAAGATCAAGTCGATTCGTGAGCTCATGGAGCACACGGCACAGTTCGTACAAAACCGGCTGCCAAAAACCTATACCTGGGAGCTGGTTGAAGTGCTTTTCAAGCAACCGTATTGCCGTATCGGTAACCTGGTGGACGCCGGCATCGCGAAGCGCCAGACAGCGTCCGTCTACCTCAAGCAGCTTTGTGAAATAGGCGTGTTGCGAGAAGTGAAGTCCGGACGCGAAACAATTTTCGTGCATCCGAAATACATCGAGCTGCTAACCGGCGAAGAGAACGTCTGGGTCTTCTACGCCGGCATCGAAACGGACAGTATCGAGGAATCGCAGCAACAGGACTGATAGTCCAAATCATGCTCCACCCATTGCGTTCGTCCTTTCTACCCACATAGAATCGAACGACCTTTGGGGGAGCTACAGTTTGACAATCAGCAGCAGCCGGCTGTTCCAGCTATTCAAGTACGCCGTCTACGCGTTCCTGGCGATGAATGTCTACTGGTTCTTCGCCGAGGAGTACGCCGCGGCCCCGCTCAGGTTTCCTGACGGCGTCGGCCTCGCGGACATCCGCGATGCCTATGCTGCCACCATCGATACCCTGGCCTGGGTCATCCTGCTGCTCATGTTCGAGCTCGAAACGTATGTCCTCGAGGACGAACATTTCACGAAGTCCGTTACCTTGACGCTTCACGGGCTCAGGTTTGCATGCTTTGCAGTTATCGTCCTGGCCTTCGTGGGGTACATCGACGTCCTGCAGTTTGTTTCCGGTGCGTCGCTGCTGGCTGGCGTTACCGATGTGTGCGCGCTGCCACCCGGTGGGTGGTCCTGGCCGTACATACTTGGCGAGTACACGGTAATCACGCCGGCAAACTGCGCCGATTGGAGTACTGCGACCGAGTTCTACAAATTGCCCGATGCCGCAGCAGTCGTGGATGCAGCCGGCCTGACCGACATCATTCGCCTGGCCTGGGTGGATGTGATCAACGCCGGCGTCTGGATACTCGTCGTGATCCTGCTCGAAATCGACGTCCGTCTGCAGGAACACGGTCGATTCGAGGGCTTTGCCCTGCGCGCCAGCACTGCCGGCAAGTACGTGCTTTATTCCACGCTGTTCGCAGCGGCCGTCTACTGGGGCTTCGAAGGCGACTTCCTCGACTTCTGGGATGCCTTCCTGTGGCTCGTGGCGTTCGTGTTCATCGAGCTCAACGTGTTCGAGTGGCGGCAGGAAGACAAAGCGGCACTTCAGGCCGCGTAGCCTTATAAATCAATCCCTTGTATTGAAGCTGATGCAATCCTGACGGAACAATCAGCAAATAGTCAGCCAAGGATCACCGGCTGATCATTTCTTTGTCGCGGCCACGAGCGACGATTCAATCTCACTGCAACACAATAGGGATTGAACCAATGACGTACAACGAAAATCCAGACCCTAACCTCGACATTGACCCTGCAACGCTAATCCTCGGCCTCGGCTACGCCACGAGCTTGATTGTTGTGATTGGCTGGGTTGCGTCTTTCGTCATCTAGTCTCGAGCGCCGCGTCTTCGGCTTTGAAGGCGTGCAGCTCGAGGTCGGTAGTCATGTTGAGCAGGTACGGGTGCCAGCGGTCGTCTTCGTCACGGCGGTAGTAGCCCGATACGGCCCACCCCGGCTCCTCGGCATAAACATAGACCTTGCCCACCTTGCGATCAGGCGCCAGTGGATCGACGATCTCGAGCGATTCAACGCCGACTGCCGACACGAGTAATGCGCGCGAAGCCATCACCGCTTTTTCTTCGATCTGCCGTTGTTGGCGGGGTTCCGGATCGGTAATCCACTGGTAGGCGATGAAGGCCACGACAAGGCCAACCACCAGGCTGAACACGCTTCGCCCAATTCGATGATTCATGCTCAGTCGATTCCCAATACCTTGTGCGTTTGCACACTCAGTTTCCATTGCGGATGCGCCAGGCAGTAGTCGATTGCGAGACGCGTGTTTGCAGCAGCGTCCGGGCCATCCAGCGGCTGCAGATAGAACTGCTCAAACTCCATGTCGACGAAATTCGCCGGCTGAGCCTCGGCCTCCGACTGCGGATACACGAGCTTGAGTTCGTTGCCGGCTGACTGCACCACGGGTGCAGCCCCCTTTGGGCTGATACAAAGCCAGTCGATACCGGCAGGCGCCACGATCGTACCGTTACTCTCAACGCCGACCTCGAACCCGGCCTTATGCAATTCATCAATTAGGGTGGTGTCGAGTTGCAGCAGTGGCTCGCCCCCGGTGCACACGACGTAACGCTTGTCGCCAGTGCTGCCCCCGGGCCAGGCACCCGCAATCGCCGCGGCCAGCTCCGCCGCAGTCTCGAATTTTCCACCACCCGGTCCATCGGTCCCGACGAACTCGGTATCGCAAAAACGGCAAATAGCTTCGGCCCGGTGTTCTTCGCGGCCCGACCACAGGTTGCATCCTGCGAATCGCAGGAACACGGCGGGTCGACCGGTGTGAGCGCCCTCGCCTTGCAGCGTGTAATAGATTTCCTTAGCCGAGTACGTCATGTGGCTGTCAGCAGCGGATCTGCGATCCCCGCCTGTTCGAATCCCTTCGCTCGCAGTTCACACGCCGGACACTGCCCGCACGGCGGTCGTTCGCCGTTGTAGCAAGTGTGGGTGTAAGCCATCGCCGGCAGCGCTCCCAGATCCCGCGCGAGTTCCACCGTCTCTTTCTTGCTCAAGTGCATGAGCGGCGTGTGAATGGTCACGTCAGATTCCATTCCCAGCCGTAGGGTCTGCTGCAATGAGGCCATCGTCTCTTCGCGGCAATCCGGGTAGCCGCTGTAATCGGTTTGCGCGACCCCGGTCACGATATTCCGGATTCCACGACGGTATGCGAACGCCGCTGCATACGTCAGAAAGATCAGGTTGCGTCCCGGTACAAAGGTATTCGGCAGCCCGGTGTCGTCGTCAACCTCGTTTTCAACATCAATACCAGGGTCTGTCAGGGAGTCGCCGCCCAGCGCTGAAAGCGTGTCGATGGGCAGACAGGTATTGCCGACACCAGCGATCTCGGCGACCTTCTCAGCACAGTCCAACTCGATCCGATGCCGCTGGCCATAGTCGAACGTCACCGTATCAACTGCGGCCGGACCATAACGGTCTATTGCCCAGTAAAGACAGGTCGTCGAATCCTGGCCACCCGACAGAACGACCAGGGCTTTTTGTGCTTCATCCTGCATCACTCGAAATCTTGCTTCGTGGGCTTTTTGAATTCAACCAGCCAGTCAGATGTGAGATCGATCGACGTCTGCAAAAGCTGCTCAGCCATTGCCATGTTCTGCATGTGGCCTTTGTTCTCGATGGTAACGGCATCGCAGTCTTCAAAATACCGACCACTGACATTGCCTAGTTTGCTGCTGGTCGCGACGTAACAGGTCGTCGCCGCGCCTTCTTCAATCGTTTTTCCGTTCAGGGATACCAACAGGCCGAACCCGAATCGCGTGACCGGGTTCAGGTTGCGATCGATATCGGTATTGATCACGCCCGGGTGCAGGGAATTCGTCGTAATACGCGTCCCGCGCAGCAACTCGGCGAGTTTCAGGGAGAACAACACGTTGGCGAGTTTCGACTGCCCATACGCCAGGAAATCGCTGTATTCATCGGCCATGGCCAGGTCGTCAAACCGGATGCCGTCATCCGGCGCTCTGCGATAGGCGGCGCGGCTGGCAACATTGACGATACGACCCTGCGAAGCCATGTACAGTCGATCCATCAGGCGGTTAGTCAGAATGAAGTGACCGAGGTGATTAATGGCAAAGTGCTTCTCAACACCGTTGATCAATTGCCGCTCATTGCCGCCCCCCAGATAGCCGGCATTGTTGATCAGGATGTCGACGGGCGACCGCAAGGTGTGAAGATCGTCCGCGCAGCGCGCGACTGAATCGAAATCACCGAGATCGAGCTGCACGGGTATCGTGCTGCCGATGACCTTGCGACAAGCCGCCTCCGCGCGCGTTTTCGAGCGACTGGTGCCTACGACATGGGCACCGCGTTTTGCAAGCACCCGCATGGTTTCAAAGCCGATACCCGACGTGCAGCCTGTAACTACGGCAAGTTTACCCTTGAGGTCGACGCCTTCGGTTACCTGCTCCGCGGTTGCTGCGGCATTGAACCCGCTTGGCGGAACAGAGGCAACCGGTACCTTGTCGACGCCACCACACGCTGACAACTGCGGAACCAGCAGGCTCGCTCCAGCGGCGCCCAGAAAATCGCGACGACTAGTTTTCATCGCCAAACAGCGCGGCGAGCGCATCTTTCGCCGCGTCCTCCTCGCCCTTGCGATGCGGGTCGTACGCCCGGTCGGATGGCTTGAACCAGTCGCAGAAGTTCGGCCGCTCTTTCTCGGTAACGTCCTCGGCACCATCCTCACGGCACTTGCGCGGCACCGACTCATCGAAATGGACGCACATCTTGCAGACGTGCAGGTCCGCGGTGCAATCGGGACACTGATCCCGTCGCGACAAAGGTAATGACAAAGCCGACAGCGATGCGCCGCAGCGAAAACAAGCCAGATTGTGAGACATGCGAGCCCCCGGTCTACCTGGGAGCTCGCAGTATAGCGCCTCAGTTGAGCTGGCCAGGCACGAACTCGTTCATGACAGCGTCCTTGAGAATCTCCGGCGGCAACAAACCCTGTGCCAGGACGAAATCGTGGAAGGCCTGCTGGTCGAAGTCATCGCGCAGCTTAAGCTCGGTCTGCGCGCGCAGGGACTGCATCTTGTTGTAGCCATAGTAGTAAGCGGTCGCCTGGCCCGGCATGCGGTAGGTGTAACGCTCGATCTCGTTCTGCGCCCAGGATTCGCCGATAGCCATGTCATTGATGATCAGGTCTTTCGCTTCCTCGGGCGTGATCAGTCCGAGATTCAGCATCGGATCGAGGAACATCCTTCCGGCACGCATCAGGCGATACTGCAGGCTGATCATCTGTGCCTCCAGCGACAGGTACGGTTTCATGATGGCTTCAGCGTACAGCCCCCAGCCTTCGACATTGGCGCTATTAAAGGCGAACAGCGCGCGGGCAATCGACACACCCGACTCGATAACGCTCGAGAATTGCATCTCGTGTCCCGGGCGCGCCTCGTGCACGGTCAGAGTCCACGTGCCGGCAGCATAGGTATCGTCCGTCTGCACCCAGCTGCCGTCCTCGTTCTGCGTCAGCTGCGGAATAATGAACGATGGATACTCGCCTGTGTTGCCGATCATGCGCGGCACCTCGAGATGCGGCGCCGGTTGCGCCGCGGTTTCGGCAGCCGTTGCGATACGAATTCCGGCATCGCGCTCGGGCAGCGTGATGATCTTCTCGCGGACAATGATCTCTTCGAGATCACGCAGTACCGCATGGAAATGATCGAGCAGCTTGTCGCCGTCAATTGCACCCTCTTCCTTGAGCCTGGCAATAACTTCACGGTAGTCCCGTGTGTCCCAGCCTTTTTTCGCAGCAATCAATGGGGCCAGTGCCTCCATCTCGTTGCGAATGTCCATGTAGCCCTTGGTGGCTTGTTCGATAAGCTGCTCAGGTGACGCGTACACGCCCCAGTTGCGCAATGCATCTTCGTACATCGCCTGTGGAAGACGATAGTCAGTACGTGCACGAGGGATGATCTCGGCGCGCACCCAGTCGTTGTAGTCGCGAAGCTGTCCGGCCAGGGTTGCATAACTTTCTTCCCAGCCTTGCAGGTCGGTACCTGCGAGAAGTCCTTCGATGCCCGTGATGAAGGCTTCAGAGCGTTCGAGATCCTGCTCGACCTGGTCTACGAACGGCCCGGCAAGGCCGTCGATATCAAAGCGTTCCGCCGTGCGTGCTTTGGCCTGTTCCGAGATTGGCTCGTAGCCCTCGGCAAGTCCCGCGTACTTCTCAATGCGACTGACTGCCGCCGGGTAACGCTCTCTCGGAATCTGTGCATCGATGAGCCCGCGCACGCCGAAGAACACGGTCTGGCTGATATTGAAGTACGGCAACATGTTGGCCCGATCGAGCTCTGACGAGAAGATATTGTCTTCGAGTGCCTTGATAAGGATGCCGAGGTCCTGTCGGACCTTGGGGTCCGTCTCTTTCGCCGCACGCGTTTCGAGTTCAGCCAGCACGTCGCGTGTCGCCTGCAAGCTGCGCTCATAAATGCCGGGGCCGAGGTCGGACACTTCTTCGTCCAGACCATCAACGCCAATTCTACCGGCGCCCTCCGGGCTGAATTTCGACAGCACTTCGAGAACGATCTGCGCGTGCTCGTTACTCTTCTCTACCCAGTCGGCGTCGTCCGCCACTACTGCCGGCGAACCGGCTGCCAGGGCCAGAAGGCCGATTTGGATCAGTTTTCGCATGCGAGGTGTCTCCCCTGTTGTCCGCATTAGTGTGTTTAGATGCACGGCCGCGCCAAAAGGATTCAATCCGACGCAGATATTTTTAGGACTTTCGCACCTCGCACATGGCCAGCGCGCAAATCCAGCAATGCTTCATTGGCCTGATCGAGCGGATAATGCTGCACTTCGACGTGTAAAGGAACCTCGGCGGCAAGCGGCAGAAACTCCTCGATATCGCGACGCGTGACATTTGCGACCGACTTCACTTCCTTCTCCATCCACAGGTGCTGCTGGTAGTCAATCGTCGCCATCAGGTCCACGTCCCTGGATTCCTTGCGAATCGCGTTAATGACCAGTCGACCGCCGGGCCGCAGGCAGGCCAGTGCAGCAAGTACCGGCCGCCAGGCAGGTGTCGTATCTATGATCGCGTGTGGCGCGCTGGGCGGCTTTTCCTCGGTATCGCCGGCCCAGTCGGCCCCGAGCTCCAGCGCAAACTGCCGCTCCGCCGCGCTCCTCGCAAATACATACAAGCTCGCGTCCGGATAGAGGTGCCGGGCCATCTGGAGGACGAGGTGCCCGGAGCCGCCAAACCCGGTCAGACCCAGGACCTGCCCGTCTTCGATGTTGGCGAGCCGCAAAGACCGGTACCCGACCCCTCCGGCGCATAATAATGGCGCCGCTTCCGCGTCGCTGAATTCAGCAGGCAACGGAAAGGCGTAGGATTCCGGCACCACGACGTATTCAGCATAGCCTCCGTCTGCATCTCGGCCGGTCGCCTTGAACTCATCGCTCAGGTTTTCGTCATCGCCGCCGCAAGATGAGTGGATCCAGCCAATACCGACCCGCTCTCCGACATTCCGCTCGCGGCATGCCCCGCCGAGCTCGACGACTTTGCCGACGATTTCGTGGCCAGGTATGACGGGAAACACCGGCGGCGGTGTCCGCCCTTCGACCTCATCCAGCTCCGTGTGGCATACGCCACACACTGACACTTTAACCAGGACTTCACGATCGGCTGGCTTCGGCTTGTCCACGTCGACCATGACCAATGGCGCCGGATTCTGGTCCAGGTCCACGGTGGCGGAGAGCATCATTGCGCGCATCATTTCACTCCTTTACGACCCGCGACGCACAGTATATTGTGCATCCACTCTCAGCCGTTAGCCCCCCTGCATGCGCAACACTCAATTTCCACCCAGCGTCCTTGCGGCCATGCTTAGTGCCTGTGCGACCGAGTCGGTCAATCTCAACAGCGAGCGCATCAAGGAACGTTTCGGCAGCTACGGAGTCGAGGTCCTGGCCAGCGAAGCGGGCTTGCGTCGCTCGAGCCTGTTCAGCTTCGATGGCGATACCTCGACCTGTCGTACCTATGCTGTCGTGCAGTTCGTCGAGCAACTGGACGAACGCTACAACGATGCGCACTCAAAGGTCCTGGCCGGCGATTCGATCGGTGCGACGTTCAAAGAAGACGGTTGGGACGTCGGCAAGCGAACGCTTTACATTGGCACCGTTCGATTGCCTGACCTTCGCACACCAGTCGGCGAACTCATGCGGTTAACCGGCGCCCACGACATCGCGTTGCACGTGTACCAGCTCGTCCTTGCCCGCGGAGAAATCGAGCTCGAGTACGCGACGATCCTGGAGGCACACCACCCCGAGTACCTGTCTGCTGCAGACCTGCAGGATATTTTTGTGGGCGCCACCGGTACTCGGTTGCCATCCGGCGAGCTGGCGCAGCTTGCGGAACTTCTTTTCGGCGGCGACGACACGACCTGACCGGTTTGTTGTTCTGCCTGATACTGACTACACTCGAAACAGGTTTGGGGAAACCACCGAGGTACAGGGAATGAATGTAATCACGAGACTCGTACTTGTTCTAGTTGGCCCGCTGCTCGTCTCCGCGACATTGGCGCAGGACACGACCGACGATGAAGCCGACGTTCTGCTCACGATCGAACGCGAATGGGTAGCTGCGCAGAAAGGTGAACAGGACAAAGTCGACGACATGCTTACCGAGGATTTCATGGGCTGGGGCAAGACCTCACCCTCGCCTCGGACCAAGAGTTCAAATTCCAAATGGCGCCGATTTGCCGAACAGATGGGCGAGGTTGTTCGCTACGAACTGTACCCGATGTCCATTACCGTTCATGGCGATGTTGCGGTAGCCCATTACCTCTACTCGACAGCCTTCGAAAACAAGGACGGGGAAATTGAAATGTCGAACGGCCGTTATACGGACGTGCTGGTGCGTACCGACGATGGGTGGAAATTCCTCGCCTGGCACGGCGGGGACGACGACTAGCCGGGCGGCTATCGCTGGCGCAGAAATGTCTCCCGGCGACGTGCCGTAACGTCGGCGTCATCGCGGACTTCCTTGCGCTGACCCGGGTGATCGTACGGATTGTAGCCGTCACGTGCATCGGGCTCAGCAAGAGAAAGCTCTTTAAGACTTTCTTTTATTTCTTTGTTTTCTAAGCGGTTTTCTTCAATTTCCGCTAGTAGTTCCGCTCGAGACTTCATGAATTCACTCTAGTTTTAATCTCCACGATGCCCGTCACAGGCATCGAATGAGAGGTTCTCTCCAAACGAGCAAGTTTTCAAGTCCTGTTTTTCCTGCCCGATTAAGGGGCGGTTCAGCTTCACTCCCATAGCATTGAACCCACGATGAAGAGGTCCCCGATGAATCACCGGACCAGGAGGCAGGAATGAAAAGGCAATCAATTACCCAAGCTATCGCGCTGACGCTGCTGGCTACAGTGCCGTTGGTCGCTACCGCTCAGTCGCCCGTTGACGATAACGGCAAAGTGATCGGCGCCTACGAGCCTGCGCTGGAGAACCCTAACGCGGATCTCGTCGTCGGCAATGAAGAGATTCCGCTGATGTCGGACGTCGACCTGGAGGTTCTCGTCGGCCCGATTGCACTGTATCCGGATGACCTGCTGGCCATCGTCCTGCCGGCATCCGCCTATCCGCTGCAGCTCATCGATGCAGCTCGATTTCTGGAAGAGCTGGAAAGCGATTCGTCACTGCAGCCTGATCCCGATTGGGATGATTCGGTCGTCGCGCTCCTCAATTACCCGGAAGTCATAGAGCTTCTGAACGAGGATATCGACTGGACCTGGCGCCTCGGTGAGGCCGTCGTCGCACAACAGGGCGATGTCGTTTCGGCTATCGAAGTATTTCGAGATCGCGCCTACGCGGCCGGCAATCTTAAAAGTGATTCCTATCAGAACGTCACACGCGAAGCCGGCGTCATTGAAATTGCGCCGGTCGTCGAAGACGTGATCTACGTGCCCTACTACGAGCCCGAACGTGTAGTCGTGTACCAGCCACGGCCTGTTTATTACTACTACCCGCGCTCCTACCCGGTTTACTACTACCCGTACACATCGGCATATGAGTTTCGCCGCGGGTACTTCTGGGGTGTGACCACTGCCTTCACAATTGGCTGGATGTCGGACAGCTTGCACGTCTATCACCATAGCTATCATGGCCACCCCTACTACGGCCGCTCCTATCGTGACCGGTACTGGTATCGGCGCCCGACCGTTAATGTCTACAACACGACGTATGTCCGCAATAACGATGTGACGATCAATCGTTATTACAACGGTGACCGCTGGCGTCCACGTCATGACCGTCGTGAGTACACCAGGGACGGCTCGGCAAGGAATCTGCGCGTGACTCGAAATCGTGACTACAAGCGACGCGCTACCGAGCCGGCCACTCGCACCCAAACGGTCCGTCGGCAGGAGCCCATCCGGTTTCGGGACCGGCCAGCGACGCGCAGCGATACGAATCGACAACGCCAGGAGTTGGTGGCGGCGCGAGAGCGCGAGCAACGCAGCACGCCGACGACCCGTCAGCGGCAGGCAAGACCGACGCCTGCAGCTAGACAAACCCGGGAACACCGTGAGCCGGTTCGGCAGGCCAGACAGGATGTTCGCCAGCGAGATGTGGCGCAACGTCCGACCCCGCAACGCCAGGCAAGGCAACAGCCCCGCGAGCGAGATATGGCACAACGTCCGGCGCCACAACGCCAGGCAAGGCAACAGCCCAGCGAGCGAGCCGCTCCGCAACGCCAGGCGACACCTCCTTCCCGCGAACGCGCCGCTCCGCAACGCCAGCAAGAACGTGAGGCGCGCGGCGAGCCGCAGCGGTCGGAAAAACGTCAGGGCGGCTCCAGGAGCCGCAGCGAACAGCGGAAAGCCAGGCGTTAGGTATCGTCTTTCCGGTCGGGCCGATCAGGCCCGTCCGGAAGGTTCTCTTTTGACGTTAATGCCCAGGCGATATACGCAATACAACCAGCCGCAAACAGAGCCAGTATGATTGACGCGATGGCGATAAAATTGCCCATCACTTGATGCTATCACTGTCTTCTCCCCGATCCTCAGGGGGCTTCAGGCGGCCGGACTTGCGCAGGGCATCGCGCAGCACGAATTCAATCTGCGCATTGAGACTGCGCAAGTCGTCTTTCGACCAACGCTGCATCGCCTCAAAGGTCTTGCTATCGATCCGCAACGCGAAAGATTTGCGTGCCGCCATGAATCGCTCCGGCTAACTCGCCCTGATCAGGTGTACAGACTGCTTGTGTTCAGAACAGGCTGCGCGGCCTCGTCGCTGCAAAGCACGACGAGCAGGTTGCTGACCATCGCCGCCTTGCGTTCTTCATCGAGATTCACAATGTCATTCTCGTCCAGCTCGTCGAGTGCCAGGTGAACCATGCCCACCGCGCCGTGCACGATCTGTTTTCGCGCGGCGATGATTGCCGATGCTTGCTGGCGCCTGAGCATCGCGTTCGCGATCTCCGGTGCATAAGCCAGGTGCGATATTCGCGCTTCAATAACTGTAACTCCGGCCTGTGACAATCGATCCTGGATCTCGTCACGCAGCGCCTGAGCAATCTCTGTCGGGTTGCTGCGCAACGCGATGCCCTCATTATCGTCATGCGGTTCATATGGATAGGTGGTGCCGAGATTACGTAGCGCCGACTCACTCTGAATCTGCACGAAATTGACGTAGTCGTCGACTTCGAACAGCGCTTCCGCCGTATCGAATACTTTCCACACGACTACAGCGGCAATCTCGATCGGACTGCCATTCGCATCATTCACTTTGAGCTGGCCGCTCTCGAAATTTCGCACTCGCGTCGACACGGACGCCTTCGCATAGAACGGGTTCGCCCAGCGCAGGCCGGCATCATGGCAGGTTCCTACATACTTACCGAACAGCTGCAGAACTTTGGCTTCATTCGGATGAACCATAAACAGCCCGGCCCAGCAGATCAGCACGATGATCGAGAACAGGATGGACGCGATGGTGCCGCCAACGGACTGGGCAGCAATTTGCGTGTATACCCAGTATCCGGACAGCAATTGCACTACTGTCAGCACTACGAGCATCAGGTAACCGGATGTCACGCTACGTTTCACTTCTCTAATCATCGTCCTCTCCCTGATCATCACTTCATTTTGATATCATTTTGATATCTCTTGCCCAAAAGATCAAGTGCAGACTTACCGCTTATGTTAAGTCGTGGAAACTAGAGTGATTCGAGTTTGCGCTCGATATCAACGCGCATACGCGCCGCGATCGGCGCATCCAGGCAGCGACGAAGCTCGTCTGCCTCGTGACTGAGTCGGTATTTGTAGCGAAACAGATCCAGGATGGTGACGTCGTGCTCGGTCGTCTCAACAACGGTCACCGCGTCGCCGGCGCGCACTTCTCCTGCATTGAGTACCCGAAAATAGATCCCCGGCCTTTCCGCCTTGCGAAATTCCGGGCCAAAACCCGGGTCTTCCATGCGCGCGGCAAGCGTTTTGCAGGGGATTCGGGGTGCCGTTGCCTCGAGGACCACTTCACCGATCAGCAGACGATCGCCAACGTGCATATCAGTCGGTAGGCCCCGAATGGTCAGGTTTTCGCCGAAAAGGCCCGGGAAGAACTCCCGGTCAGACTGTTCCGCCCACCAGTCATAATCGTCGAGGCTGTACGCGTAAACTGCCTGATCGACACCGCCGTGATGCTCGGTATCCAGGACCGCGTCGCCGGCAAAACCCTCAGTAGCGAGCCTGACCGGTCCATAAACAGGAATCTTGAATATTCCCGTCTCCATCGACCTCTCGCCCACAACAATCGTCTCGGCATGGCCGACGTTAATACTCTCTATCCGCATTAGGTGCCTTTTGGCGTCTAGACCTTCACTTTCCCCAACACGATCGCCAGGAGCGTAAAGGCAATCAGCGCAACCGACGTTACGCCAAAGAACATGCAGATCATGAAAATGGTTTGTTCCATGCTCCCTCTCCCGTTGTTGCCGCCCCCACTTCGGGTCCGACGAACACAGTATAACGCCACCGGCCCGCTGACCCGAATGCGTCGCCAATTGATGCTTAATGCGTTACTTTTCCGTTTTTTCTGATATACAATGTAACGCATGGCAAAGACCAAGATCTCCACGCTTAACCTGCGCATCGAGCCCGGCATCAAGGAAGCCGTGCGCGAAGCCGCGGCGCGCGAACACCGCAGCGTGGCCAATATGGTCGAAATGCTGATTCGCCGGCACTGCACAGAGACCGGTATCACTATCGCTGAGCAAAACGCAGAACAGAACGAGCTTCTATCGGGGACGTCAAATGGATGAACGCATGTTGAAAGCGATGGTTGCGGCCGGCGCTATCAAGAACATCAACATCATTGCCAGCGGCGCGAAATTTCACGTCGAGGCGAAGACACCCAACGGCCCGATTACGGCGGAGACACGCAAAGGCAAGGTAAGAACATGGGTCACGCTGGACGCCGCAGCACGCTGGGTTCGCGCCCTGGGTATCGGCGGGGCGCACATAAATCTCACCCACTGGCAGCCGGGCCAGCGGGAACTATCTGTCTAGCCTAATCTTCGTCAGTCGCTGACGGCCATTTGCTGCCAAATGGAAATGGCTTGTCCTCAGTGTTGAATGTCAGGAAACGAATGTTCTGATAGATATAGGTTGCCAGGCTCTGCCCTACTTCGCGCAGCTCACGGTTGACCTCGCCCTTGATCAGCACCCAGATAGAGCTGAAGACGACCACCACGGAACCAACCATGGAGGCCAGGCTAACGAGGACGCAGCAAATCGCCATGAAGAGGAATCGTTTCCAGGTCGTGCGCGACTTGAGATTCTCTTCGACAGGTCGGGCCGAGTCCTTCTCGTCAACGAAAGCGTGATCTGCAGGGGGATTCGTGTCATTCATACTCAAGCTCCTTGCTCCGCATTGTCCAAAACTCTCGACTAATTAGTGGTAGCTATTGTTACAATCTTCAACCCTTCAAACCAGCGAAATATCCGTCGATGCCAAAGAAACCTATCTGCCTGTTGGCAGCCACCCTACTTTTCACCGCTTGCGGCTCCGATGATAATGCAGGCGGCAAATCAGCCAACATCGACTACGCTGCCGAAGCGCTACGCATCGCGCAATCGAGCATTATCGTGGACACGCACATCGACGTGCCCATGAAACTGGCAATGGCGACACCCGACTTATCGCAAGCGAGCGACAGCGGTGACTTCGACTATCCGCGCGCCGTGGCGGGCGGACTGAATGTCCCATTCATGTCGATCTACACACCGGCGAGCTACGAGGCTGAGGGCAAATCGAAGGCTGCGGCGGAATCGCTTATCGAACTTGTTGAGAACATGGTCGCTTCCGCACCGGACAAGTTTGCTCTGGCTACCTCCGTCGCCGGCGTACGCAGCCAGTTCGAAGCTGGCTTGATATCCCTGCCGATGGGGATGGAGAACGGCTCGCCGATCGACGGGGACCTCGCCAACATTCAGCACTTTTTCGATCGTGGCATCCGCTACATCACGCCTGCGCACAGCCTGTCGAATCATCTGTCCGATTCGTCGTACGACGAGAACCGGCAGTGGCACGGTTTGAGCGAGTTCGGCAAAGAAGCGATTCGTGAAATGAATCGCCTCGGAATAATGGTCGATGTCAGCCATGTCTCCGACGACGCGTTCTGGCAAATACTCGAGATATCAGGCGCGCCGCTAATCGCCTCGCACTCGTCAGCGCGGTTCTTCACTCCCGGATTCGAGCGCAACATGAACGACGAGATGATCGTCGCGATGGCGGAACAAGGCGGCATCATCCAGATCAACTTCGGGTCGACATTCGTCAGCCAGAAGTCCCGGGAATACGGTGACGCCCTCATGGCGGCGGGCAAACAACACCTGATGGAGCACCCGGAACTGACAGAGGAATACCTGTACAAGGACTACCCGGCAATCTATGCCGAGGAACACGGGCCTCTGCCCTTTGCGACCCTGGACGATGTCCTCGATCACTTTGATCATGTGGTCAAGCTCACCGGCGTTGACCACGTAGGTATCGGCTCGGACTACGATGGCGTCGGGGATTCGCTGCCCGCGGGCCTCAAGGACGTTTCCTCGTATCCCAACCTGGTTGCCGGGCTGCTGGAACGCGGCTACAGCGAGGAGGATATTCGCAAGATCCTCGGCGAGAACCTCTTGCGTGTATGGGAAGCAGTCGAAGCTTACGCAGCTACGACGTCAAGCAAGACGTAACGCAATAGCACCTCGTAACTCGTCCGGTCGAGCTTCATGCCGTCCGGCAGTTCGAGTGTGTGGACGTGCGTGTCATCGTCGCCGCGAATCTCGAGAAAATTCTTGTCCCCATCGCGGTAGACCTTGTAGCGCACATTGTGGTGCTGGTCGAATTTCAACAGTACAATGCTGTCGGTCCAGTCCTGGATCGTCGCTCGTGCCATGTCAATCTCCGTCGTAAACACTAGTTCAGTCGCGCCTCGAGGCGCCGTTAGTTCTAAAGCTGCAAACGTCGTGCCAACTTGATCGACCGGCAGCTGAAACCCTCAATCCCTTTACTTTCAATAAGTTACGATTCGATCGGGTCCCTGTTGCAGCCCCGAATCGCTCAATGAATGTCAGTTTTTGACCTGATTTTCGTGTTTTTTGCGACAAGCGGTTGACATAAATCGGCGCACTACATGGGCCAGAACGTAATGATCGCCGGGACCGAAACGACGACAATGAGAATCTCCAGGGGCAAGCCCATTCGCCAATAGTCACCGAAACGATACCCACCCGGTCCCATGATCAGTGTGTTGTTCTTGTGGCCGATCGGGGTCAGGAAGGCGCACGAGGCTGCAACGGCGACACCCATAAGAAACGGGTCCGGATTTACGCCGAGGCGCGATGCAATCTCTACCGCGATTGGCGCCGCAATGACGGCTGTAGCCGTGTTGTTCATGACATCGGAAAGCGTCATCGTCACGACGACGAGCAAGGTGAGTACGACGACCGGCGAGAAGCCCGCCGCGATATCCACGATACCGCCGGCGATGAGAGCCGTGCCACCGGTCGACTGCAGCGCGCCACCGATAGGAATCATGGAGCCCAACAAGACAATGACAGGCCATTCCACGGACGTGTAGACGTCCCGGATAGGCACAATATTCGACAACACGTAGATCGCCGTTACGCAGCCAAGCGCAATCGGGAGATAGACCCACCCGAAACTGGCGACTGCAATTGCGGCCGCGAAAGTCCCGACCGCCAGCCACACTTTGTCGCGCTTGATTACGGCATGGCCGCGATCGGCCAGTGGCAGAAGTCCGAGGCGACCTTTTACGTCCGAAAGACGCTCCTTGGGTCCCAGGAGCAGCAACACGTCACCGGGCTGCAGGACGAGCGATCGAACCTTGTCGCGAAACCGCCGCCCCTGGCGGGATACACCGACCAGTGCGACCCGGTAGCGATACAACAAGCGAACCGAGATCGCGGACCTGCCGGCGAGCCTCGATGATTCCTGCACGACGACCTCCTGCAGGACAAGATCCTCATCCTTGAGCTGCCCCTCGCCTTTGCCCACATACTCGAGCTTGAGGCCACCCAGCGCCTCCTCCAGGCTATCGGGGCTGGCCTCGACCACCAGGATGTCATCCGCCTTTATTTCGGCGATACGTGCCAGGCCCGGCAGCCTGCGTCCGCGCCGAATCAGGCCGATAATCTCGACATCGACCTTGGCCGCCTCGGCATCAAGGTCGCGAACCCGCTTGCCGATCACACCGGAACCTTCGGGAACCCGAACCTCGGCAATGTAGTCCGCAAGATCGAACAGGTCTTTGCCTGCGTCACTCGACTGTCTCTCACGCGGCAGCAATCGCCAGCCGATCAGCGCGACGTAGGCCACACCGACCGTTGCACAAGCGAGCCCTACCGGGGCAAAGTCGAACATCCGATACGGTTCGCCCAGTGCATCCCCACGAAACTCCGCAACGACGATATTGGGTGGGGTACCGATCAACGTGATCATCCCGCCGAGTATCGACGCGAATGACAGCGGCATGAGGGACAATGATGGGCTACGTCCAGCTTTCTTTGCGGCTTGCATGTCGACGGGCATAAGGAGCGCGAGCGCCGCCACGTTATTCATCAATGCAGACAGACCGGCGGCCAGGCCAGACATGATCGTAATGTGCGTGGCCAGCTTGCGGGACGCATCAACCACGAATCGCGCGACCAGTTCGATGGCGCCGGAGTTCGAGAGGCCCCGACTCACGATCAGGACCAACGCGATGATAATCGTCGCCGGGTGCCCGAACCCGGAGAAGGCTTCTTCCTTGGGTACGACTCCCATCAGTAGTGCGACCAGGAGCGCAATGAACGCAACCAGGTCGTACCGCCATCTTCCCCAGATCAGAAAGACGAATACGAAAACCAGTAGTCCGAACAACATTGCCTGATCTTGTGTCACCGCAAACTCCGCCTGGCTAGTAAACGCTGGTAGATTAGCAGGCAACAGCTAACTAGTCCGGCCCCGCGGAGAAATTGTAATGAAACGTGAGCAGTGGAAAGACCTGATGGAGGTCGTCGGCGGAGTCGCCATCGTTGCGTCGCTGATATTCGTCGGCATCGAGACGCGGAATGGCGCGATACAGGCCGAACTCAATACACGCGCCATCGAGATTGCGGCCTACCAGGACCTGATCGACAATATCTCTGAAATGAATAGATTGGTGATCGAGAACGAGTACGTCGCAGGTTTAACGTACAAGGCCTTTGCCACTACGGAGGAGCTCACGGAGCTCGAAACATTTCGACTTGAGCGTGCCCTGTTCATGAGATTCCGCCACGGCGATATGGCGTACTTCCAGTACGAGCGCGGCGCGATTGATGAGGAGCGTCTGCGTTCGGTCCTGAAGCCCCTCAGACTCAGCAACCCTCGTGTTTGGGAATTCTGGGGCAGGTATCAGGATAACTTTTCCAGGGGCTACCGCGACTACATGAACGAGATGATCGACGCGAGAACGACCAGCCCGTGACAATTGTCGTCTTCATAGTCGTGGTCCTTGTAATCGTGTTCGCCCCGGGCATCTGGGTCGCGCGTGTTCTTGACAAGTACAGCGTGCCTGCTGATCGCTATTCCGGTTCGGGCGGCCAGCTCGCCCGTCATTTGCTGGATCGCAACGGGCTGCAGCATGTCCAGGTCGAAGCTACGGAGATCGGCGACCATTACGATCCGGAAGCCAAGGCCGTACGACTGACCAGCGATAAATTCGATGGCCAATCACTAACCGCGATAACTGTTGCCGCTCACGAGGTCGGGCATGCACTTCAGGACCATCACGGTTACGCGCCGCTGAAAATGCGCACGCGACTGGTCAAGGTCACTCGCGGAATCGAGAAGATCGGTGCCGGCGTGCTTGTCATCTCGCCATTCCTCGCGATCGTGACCCGCGTTCCCCACGTCGGGCTGCTGACCTTTGGCGCCGGACTGCTGACGCTCGGCACGTCGGCCCTCGTCCATTTGATAACCCTGCCGACGGAGTTCAACGCCAGTTTCGCCCGGGCCCTGCCTATGCTGGATGACTACTCGATCCTCAAGAGCAACGATAGACGCCATGCGCACAAATTGCTCACAGCTGCAGCCCTGACCTACGTTTCTGCATCGTTGATGAGTCTTCTGAACGTCGCACGCTGGATAGCTATTCTGCGGCGCTAGTCAATTCCCAGGGATCCAGGTCGAGCATGTCAAGAAACTGCCCTTCGGCCACGGTCAAAATCGCGGTCGCATCCTGCCTTACTCCGGCCACAGGTACGAACGTATAATCGCCGACGTCACCAGAGTGCCTGCTGAGCCAGCGATCGACAGCCTCTGCGTGCGCCTCGCCGCGCTGCCGCAGTTCCGCCAATGGACGAGCTGCTGACAATACGTCCGGATTGGCATCATCGTAGGGATACCACTGGTCCGGACGGACGTCGATATCCGACGCGCCCTCGAAGAAGATTGCTCTTTTCATCGCCGCCCGTTCAGCCGGGTCGCCCGGAAATCGTGCGATGACGAGTCGTGGCCCAGCCAGCTGACGGTCGGCCAGTTCCTCGAACCGATACGGGTAGTCGGCAACCCTGTTTGTCTCAACCACCTGAAAGCGATCGATCACGAACACCAGGTGCTGCGGGCGCAGGTCAAAAAGCCTGTGCCCGATATAGGCGATTGCGGCCAGCTCCACAATCAAGATAATCGCGAGGTCGGTTCGCAAGCCTCGTTTGCCCACCTTGTAGACCAGCGTAGACAAGCCGGTTCCAACCACCAGGACGATGGCCGTGAGAATCAGAATCTGCTTGCCAACTCCTGCGAGTTGAAAATAAAGGCCCGGATACCACGCAAAACGAACCAGCCCGAGAAACAGCGCCAGAAGCACTGCGGAGAGAGCCAATCGATGACCGAGAAATGCACCGCGGTTTGCGGGAAGACTATAGATACTCATAACGGACTGAATAATAAGTGAAAAACGGGATCGGAAGTGTGCGCCAGTTCCGCATGGCGAAATGGGCTGGTTTAGGGCGCTTGGCGCTGCTATTATCCGCGCGCGAAAGGCCATCCGACCCTGTATGCAGCGCCGCACTGGCTGCCGGGAATGCGCTTCGGAAGGCTTAGAAATTACGTGCACCCACCTCGCTAGTTTGCCGGGTTCTCGCTTTAGAAGGCTTTGAGAGCCCTTTTTTGTGTGTCAGCAGGTCGGTGCCAGGAATGTAAAGAGAGCAGTCAAATGAAAGACCTTAGTACTTACAGGAATATTGGAATTTTTGCGCACGTTGACGCGGGCAAGACGACGACGACTGAGCGTATCCTGAAGCTCACGGGCAAGATTCATAAGACGGGTGAAGTCCACGATGGCGAGGCCACGACGGACTTCATGGACCAGGAGCAGGAACGCGGCATTACGATTCAGTCGGCTGCGACGAGCTGCGAGTGGGACGGTCACCGCATGAATATCATCGACACGCCGGGACACGTCGACTTCACGATCGAGGTCTATCGTTCGCTGAAAGTACTCGACGGTGGCGTGGGTGTGTTCTGTGGTTCGGGCGGCGTTGAGCCGCAGTCCGAAACGAACTGGCGTTATGCCAACGAGTCGGAGGTCGCGCGCATCATCTTCGTGAACAAGCTCGACCGCGTTGGCGCCGATTTCTACAGCGTCGTGAAGCAGGTCGAGGATGTCCTGGCCGCCAGCCCGCTGGTCATGGTCTTGCCGATCGGCGTTGAAGACAGCTTTGTCGGTATCGTCGATCTCCTGACTCGCAAGGCATGGGTCTGGTCGGATCCGAACGATCCCTCGTCGTACGAAATCCAGGACGTCCCCGAGGACATGCAGGACGCTGTCGAGGAATGGCGCGAGAAGCTGATCGAAACGGCTGTTGAGCAGGACGACGATCTCCTGGAGCAATACCTGGAAGGTAACGAACCATCGGTTGAGGACATCAAGCGCTGCGTCCGCAAAGGCACGATCGCTCTGGACTTCTTCCCGACCTACTGTGGTTCTGCCTTTAAAAACAAAGGTGTACAGAACGTTCTTAATGCAGTTGTTGACTTCTTGCCGAACCCGACGGAAGTCAAGCCGCAGCCCGAGATGGACCTCGACGGTCACGAGACCGGTGGTTTCGCTGATGTCGACCCGGACAAGCCGCTGCGTGCACTGGCATTCAAGATCATGGACGACCGCTATGGCGCGCTGACGTTTACACGCATCTACTCTGGCAAGATCCAGAAAGGTGACAGTGTGCTTAATACCTTCACGGGCAAGACCGAACGGATCGGTCGTATCGTCGAGATGCATGCCGACTCACGCGAAGAACTGGAGACGGCACAGGCGGGTGACATCGTCGCCCTCCTCGGCATGAAGAACACCCGTACGGGTCACACACTCGCCGATCCCAAGAATCCGGCGACGCTCGAACCTATGGTGTTCCCGGACCCCGTGATCTCGGTCGCTATTGCGCCGAAAGACAAGGCAGGTACCGAGAAAATGGGTGTTGCGCTCAACAAAATGGTCCAGGAAGACCCATCGTTCCAGGTGGCTACCGACGAGGACTCCGGTGAGACGCTGATCAAGGGCATGGGTGAGCTGCACCTCGATATCAAGGTCGATATCCTGCGTCGTACGCACAACGTCGACGTCGAGATGGGCAAGCCGCAGGTTGCCTACCGCGAAACGATCACAACGCCGATCGAAGACTCCTACACCCATAAGAAGCAGTCGGGTGGTTCCGGTCAGTACGGCAAGATCGACTACATGATCGAACCCGCCGAGAAGAACGCTGGCTACGAATTCGAGTCAAAGGTTACCGGCGGTAACGTTCCGCGCGAGTACTGGAGCGCCATCGAGAAAGCATTTGCAAGCTGCATGGGCGAAGGCACGCTGGCCGGTTACCCGCTGCTCGACGTCAAGTTCACGTTGCTCGACGGTGGCTTCCACGCGGTCGACTCGTCGGCCCTGGCCTTCGAGATCGCGACGAAAGCCGCCTATCGCCAGTCGATTCCAAAAGCTGGCGTGCAGCTGCTGGAACCGATCATGAAGGTTGACGTGTTCACGCCTGACGACAATGTCGGTGATGTTATCGGTGACCTGAACCGTCGTCGCGGCATGATCAAGTCGCAGGACGCTGGCGCAACGGGTGTACGCGTCAAGGCCGACGCGCCGTTGGC
>CAZKZE010000047.1:0-23209 GCA_964557165.1 uncultured Woeseiaceae bacterium | reverse complement strand
CTCAAGTTTCTGCACGATCTGCCTCCCGCCTGTCCCGTCCGATAACGAGTCCGTCGACAGCGATTGCGCCGTCTTCGTGCACGACCAGCGGATTCACGTCGACTTCCGAAATCACATCCCCGAGCGCGGCCGCCATTTCCGAGAACCGGGCCGCGAGCTCGCAGAATGCGTCGACATCAACCGGCGGCTCACCGCGAACGCCATCAAGCAGTGGCCTCAATTTGAGGCGATCGACACAGCGACGCGCATGAGCAGCATCGAATGGTGGCAGAGCAAACTGCACGTCGTTGATTGTCTCCGCAAGCACCCCGCCGAAGCCGATCAGAATAACCGGGCCGAACTGTGGGTCGCGATTGATGCCAAGGATCATCTCGACTCCGGCCGGCGCCATGGCCGATACGAGCACATCCTCTCCGAGCCGGTTACTCATGATCTCGTACATGTGTTGTAGCTGGTCGGCATCGGTGATGCCGAGAATCACACCGCCGTGATCGGATTTGTGCAGCAAACCTTCGCGCGCGGTCTTCAGGACGATTGGATAACCCGTCTTCCCGGCTGCGTCGACAACTGTCTTTGCCGAGTTGGCTCCGATCGTCATCGACGAGGTCACGCCGAAATCACTGAGCAGCTTAAGCGAGCTGGCTTCTTTGAGCGTGCCGCCACCGGCCAGCTTGCCTTGCCAGGCTTCGACCGTCGTGTCTTCCACTGGCTGTGGCGCTGCAGTCTCGCGCAGCTGGAAATCGCGGTAGGCAAACAACGCACGAACGCCAGCAAGAAACTGGCTTGCGCCATCGAGCACGGGATAGCCCGCATAGGTACTTGTGATGACGGCCTCGTCGCAGCCGGTGCCCTGGCGGGCCGAGACCAGCGCAACGGCCTTGCTTGATTCGGCTCGCGCGCGCTGCATGTAGCTCAGGTAGACCTCGTAAATCTGTCCGTACGGCGCCCGGTCGTGAATGACGCCGGCCATCGCGGCTCCAGGGTCCTGCATCATCAGGGTCAGGCAGCGAGTGATGTTGGCGCTCGCATCCGGGCCACCGCGGCTCCAGGCATCCAGTGGATTGACGGCCGGAAGTTCCGGGTCCAGCACTTCCTCGAGGGCCGCCACTGTGTTCTCGCTTAGTTCGGTCAGCGGCACGCCGGCTTCTTCGGCGAGATCGACCAGCAACTGCCGCTCACCACCCGAGTCGTGCAGCGTGACCAGCCCCCCTGCCCCAACCGGATGGAGCTCGGCGAACATGATCAACATTGTCGTGAACTCATCCTGATCGCGTGCGCGTTGCACGCCATAACGGTCGAATAACGCCTCGTACGTCGCGTCGTCGCCGGCCATCGCGCCGGAATGCGATACCGCGAGGCGCGCCGACTTCTCTGTGCGACCGACCTTCAATGCGACCACCGGAATGCCACGATGAGCGGCCTTCTCGAGCGCGGCGCGGAAGCCCTCGGGGTTACGGGCCGTTTCGAGGAACAGGCCAACCACCCGCGTTTCGGGGAGATCCAGCACGAAATCGAGATACTCATCGATCGTGACGCTGAGCTCGTTGCCCGTCGACACCGCAACATTGACCCGCAGGCGTTCCTCGCAATCGATGATCCCCGACATTCCGGAGCCTGATTGACTGATCAGGGCGACGTTGCCGGGCGCTTCATGCGACGCACTGTCGAAGCCGCAAGTCCAGACATGGTCGCGGACATTGTAGAAGGCCATACCATTCGCGCCGCACACGAGCATGCCCGCGTCGCGGATCTTGCGCTGCATTCTTTCGCGCAGTGGCGGCTCCACATCGTCGTCGATATAGAGCGTGGACTGGATAACGGCGGCGGGTACCCCCGCAGAAATCGTCTCGTCGAGCGCGGCTTCTATGCGCTGATCGCTAACGGCGAAAATGACGAGTTCGGGCGTTTCGGGAAGCTCGGCCAATGACGCGAAACAACGCTGCCCCTGCAGCTCGTCGTAATTCGGATTGACGGGGTAGATCCGGCCCTTGTACCCGCCCTTCAGGAGATTCTTGAGCGCCCATTCGCCGAGCGAATCGGTGCGCGCCGACGCACCCAAAATTGCAACCGAGGTCGGCCGCAATAGCGGATCAAGGCGATGCGTCATGCGATGCCCCTAGTAGGGCCCGGGCGGTGTAGCTCCTCGCCGCGGCGGGAACCAGAACGGCTTGTCCACAACAGTTGCTTTCGCCATCTCGCGATTCCAATGCATTTCGCGCTGGTAGTAGATCTCGACCCAAACAGTATCCCCGGGCTTGCCGTGCGGCATCCGCACCGTGCCGAGAGCGATATTCTGTTTGCAGACCGGCGACCAGGCAGCTGATGTGATGAAACCGATGGACTCACCTCTCGCTTTTGAATTCGAGAAGATGTACGAGCTGTCCGCCACCTTGTTGCCTTCGATATCGAGCTTCACCAGCCGCCAGGTCGAGCCTTTGCGCTTCTCTTCAGCGAGAGCACGACGACCATTGAAGTTCGGCTTCTTGAAATCCACCAGCCACTCCAGACCAAGCTCGAGAGGAGAGCGGGAACGTCCCGTCCGTATGGTCTCGTCAACAGGCAGGAATTCGGCATACGGTGCAAGGTAGCCCGCTTCGATTCGAGCGAGCTCCAATGCATGTGTTCCGATCGCACGAATCTTGAAATCTTTGCCTGCCTCAAACAAGGCATCCCACAAATCCAGCGCCTTGGCTGGATCGATCCAAAGCTCGTATCCGAGATCCGCTGTAAATCCGGTTCTTGAGACCATCATTTCGGTGCCCTGGAAGTCGACGTGGATCAAGCCGAACGGCTTGAGCTCCTCGAGACCCTCAACCCCCATCGTCTTCAGGACACTGTACGAAGTCGGGCCCTGAACCGCGAGGCCGGCGACCTCCTCAGTCTCATGCACTACGTCGACATCGAATCCTATTGTCGCTGCCTGGAACCAGGCGAAGTGACGCTCCTGGCAGCAGATACGGTACTCGCCTTCACGCAGGTGGAAGATCGTGCCGTCATCGATAACCTGCCCGCCATCGTCGCACCAGACTGCGTAGGCAACTCGTCCGGGCTTGATCTTCGCCATATCTCGCGTGACCAGGCGATTGAGGTAGTCCATTGCATCGGGACCCGTCACCCGGTACTTCGTCATCGGCGAAAGATCAAAGACCCCGGTACCGTTACGAATGGAGAAATATTCCAGGTCCTCACAATACAGTGCGTCGGGACTGGAAAAGCCCTTCCATTCGTGCCACTGGTTAACGATGTCGAGCTCTGCGACGCGTGGATAGAAAGGTGTTTTCAGGGGTCCCTGTGGGACAGGTTCGCGGATAGTCATGCTGCTTTCTCCCGTCTCAGGATGGCTCGCGCCGCGTTACGGCCCGCGGCGCCACTGATGCCACCACCCGGGTGCGCGCCCGCACCGCACAAATAGACGCCATCAATCGGCATTTGATACTGCGCAGCGCCGTTCACGGGCCGTACAAAGAGGAACTGATCCAGCGAAAGTTCACCGTGATGCCAGTGTCCGCCGGTCATGTGGAACTCATTTTCGATATCGGCCGGCGTCAGTAATTCACTCGCGGTTATGCGTTGCTCAATATCCGGCATGTACTTCGATAACGTGCCGACAATCGCTTTCATGAATGCGGCTTTGGCTTCTTCGTCCCAGCCACCCTTCAACTCATACGGCGCGTATTGCACGACCGCCGACATGACGTGTTTGCCGGTGGGCGCCAGGGTCTCGTCGCGGAAACTCGGGAATGTGATCTCGATGACCGGATGCGGCGAGCTCTCGCCATACTTGGCCGGGTTGAACGCACGCTCGACGTAATCCTCATCGGGCGCGATGACAAGCCTTTCAGCAAAGTCTTTCCTGGACAGGCCTTCGATCGCGGGAAGTCCATCTAATGCGAGATGTAGTTTCGCAGCGTTACCCTTGGACCGAATGTGCGACACACGCCGTGCGAACCCTGTTTCTGCATGCTTCGCACCGATGAGTTTCATCAGGGTCGTTTTCGGATCTGCGTTTGAAATTACCATGAGGCTGTCAAAGCGATCGCCGGACTCCGTTTCGACACCGGTTGCCCGACCGTTTTCAATGATGATCCGCTTGACCGGCATGCCCGTACGAATGGTTACACCGGCACCACGCGCCGCCTGCGCCAACTCATTGCTGACACTGCCCATGCCGCCCGCCGGAACGCCGGCCCTCCCCTGATCGCCTGCCTGGCGATACAGATAGGTCATCATCGTGTTTGGAGACCGTGGTCCGAGGTGCGTACCCAGGACCGCATCCAGGCTGATCGCACCTTTTAGCAGCGGGTTCTCGAAGCGTTCGGTGACCTCATCGTGAATATTCATAAAGATCAGCCGCAGGAACGCTTCCATTTCGGCCTTACCGAGCATGCGAACATCGAGGCCCAGTTGAGCGTATGTCAGGAAATCCTGAAAGTCCTGATTACCCAATCTCGGTGGCGTCTTGTTGAAGAGCTTGCGTAACAAATTCGCGAACCGCACCATGCGCTTCCTGAAGTCACGAAACTGCCTGGCATCTTCGTCAGACACACCTTCAACACTGTCCGTCTTCAGGCGTACGTGCTTGCCATCTTCAGCGAGAGCAATCGTCGTCATGTCTTCGCTGACCAGGCGCGTATCGATCTTGAGCTCTTTGCGAACCTCGGGCTGCAGTTGATACAGCAAATGTGCGCAGGCCGATACCGAGTAACCCTCGGCAAATTCACGTGTAATCGCGGCACCACCAACCTGCTGGTTTGCTTCAAGCACCAAGACTCGCTTGCCGGCTTTGGCCAACAATGCAGAACACACCAGGCCATTGTGGCCGGCACCCACTACAATTGCGTCGAATTTATCAGTCATCGCCAAAGTTCTCCGGTACGGTGTTCGGTCGCTTGAGGTCCATCAGGATCTCCCGTGCCGCGTTTGCTCCCGGTGCGCCCATAATGCCGCCACCCGGGTGGTTGCTCGACCCACACATATATAGTCCGCCAATCGGACTGCGATACTGGGCGAAACCCGGAACCGGCCGATTAAACATCAGCTGATCCATCGTGAGTTCGCCGTGGAAGATGTTGCCCTCGGTAATACCGATTTCATTCTCGATGTCTTGCGGTGTCCTTACTTCGGCATGCAGGACCAGGTCCTTGAAGTCCGGACTGTAGTTGGAAATCTGATCGAAGACCGACTTCTGGAAACCGTCCTTGTCTTCCTGCGTCCAGTCCCTGCCGTTGACCTGGCGCGGGCAGTACTGAATGAAACAACTCATGAAGTGCTTGCCCGGAGGCGCCATCGTCGGGTCATTCGTCGTCGGAATCGTCATATCGATGTATGGATCCTTCGACCAGGTACCGTCTTTCCAGTCGTCATAGGCACGTTCCATACGCTCCATCGAATCGGTGAAGTGTATGTCGGCGCTATACAGCGGACTGCCTTTGGGCAGCGCCGGGAACGTCGGCAGGCCATCAAGCGCGATATTGATCTTGCCCGAGGAGCCGCGAATCTTGAAATTCTCAACACGATTGTAGAATTTCTCCGGCAAATCACTCTTATCCATGCAGTTCAGGAAGGTGCGTTTTACGTCCATCGCCGAGACGACAACATCGGCATGAACCTCGTCGCCGTTATCCAGAGCGACACCGGTCACCTTGCCGTTCTTGACGATAAACTTGTCCACGCCGGCCTCGGTCCGGATCTCACCGCCCTCCGCCTGGAACGCTCCGGCGATGGCCTTCGATACGGCGCCGGTACCACCGCGTGCAAATCCCCAGGCGCCGACATTGCCATCCACATCGCCCATATAGTGGTGCAACAATACGTAGGCGGTACCGGGTGAATGAATACCCAGCGCCGTACCAATGATGCCGCTGGCGGAAAGTGCTGTCTTGATGACGTCGGTTTCGAAATACTCATCGAGATACTCAGCGACACTCATCGTCCAGAATCGGATGGTCTCGCCAAGACGGTCTTCGCCCATTTCATTGAGTTTGCCGCCGATGCGTGCGAGCTCCAGCAGGTCTCTTGGCTTGAAAGACGTCGGGTCAGGTGCGGTTCTGAGCAAAAAGTCACGTATTAACCGGCACTGCCGCATCGTGTCTGCGGAGTAGTTCTTGTGCGCATCAGCATCCTTGCGAGAGAATCGTGCGTCTTCCCGATAGGCTGCTTCAGCATCATGGTACCCACCGTAGTAATCGCCGTTCTCCATGAGCGTCACGGAGCCGTCGTAGGGGGTCACCTGCAGACCGTGTTTGTGCAATTCCAGCGAGCGGTAAATTTCCGGGCGTAGAAGACTGCAGACGTAGGAGCAGTTCGAATACAACCAGTCCTTATAAAGATTCCGACTAACGGTGGCTCCACCGATGTAGTCGTTCTTTTCGACGCAAACTACATCGAGACCTGCTTTGGCGAGAAACGCTGCTGTGGTCAGGCCGTTGTGACCCGCCCCGACGACGATCGCATCATATGATTTCATTGGCTGGTGCCCGTTCTTTTTGCTTTCAGTTTCGGCAGCGTAATGTCCACCGCGCGTTCAAATTTGTCCAGAGTTTCATCCAGACATTCCACATTGTGAGACTCGCACAGGAACCATGGCTCGCGCGAGTCCGGTTCGACCAGGATGCCCTCGTCATGAAGCGCCGGGGCGAGCGTGTCGTAGAACTCGTAATCGGAGTGTACCCATTCCCGATAGTCGGCCGGCGGTCGGTCTGCGAAGAACAATCCCATCAGGGCTGGCGCACCGGTATAGCTGTGCGCGATGTCGCGCTGAGTGAGTATCTTGCTGATTCCGTCCTGGAGTTTGAGCCCGCAGGCTTCGATGTCCGCAAGGGCGCTGGTTTCATCGAGTATCTCGAGCGTCTTCGCCGCCGCGGCGAGCGACACGCTATGTGCTGTGAACGTCCCACCATGTGCAACTCCGTCGCCGATGCGCCGCATGATGTCTTCGCGGCCTGCCACAACTGACAGAGGGTAGCCATTGGCTATAGCCTTGGCGAAAGTGCATAAATCAGCCTTGATGCCGTACAACTCCTGTACCCCACCTTTGGCGACGCGAAAACCTGTTTTCACCTCATCGATAATCAGAAGCACATCATAGCGATCGCAGATCTCGCGGACGTCTTTCATGTACTGCGCGTCGGCGGTGATAGCGCAGCAGTTGCCCATAATGGGCTCCATCACGAACGAGCTGATCTCATTGTGTTTCTTCTTGAGCAGATCCTCGAGGGCATTGGCATCGTTCATCGGCACCAGGTGGAAGAGCTGCCTGGTCACGGCCGGGATACCTTCGCCGTAGGGCTCTATCGGCGGCTCGGGCTGACCGGGCCGCCAGTCGTCGAACTCCCTGGTCCACATGACCACGTTAGACATGCCATGGTAGCCGCCTTCCATGAAGACGTGCCCGTCTTTGCCTGTGAACGCTCGCGCGACCCGCATCGCCGCCATGACGGCCTCGGTTCCGGAGTTGGAGAAGCGTACGAGCTCGGCGGCGGGCACCATGCTGCTGATGCGGCTCGCGACCTCGTATTCGCGCTCGGTCGCCAGGGCGAAGACCCCGCCGACGTTCATGCCCTCGCGCGCGGCCTCGTCGACGCGTTCGTCTGCGTACCCAAGGATGATTGGCCCATAGCCCAGCCGGTAATCGATGTACTCGTTACCATCGATGTCCCACATCCGCCCGCCCTTGCCGTGGTCGACATAGATGGTTCGGTCGTCGCCCCAGTAACGGAAATTCGACGCTACGCCAAGGGGTAGCCTGGTCAGGGCTTTTTTGAAGTGCTCGTTCGAGCGAGAGAGCTTACGCATAGCCTGGGAACAAAAATGAATGAGTATTCATTCATAGTATGGCAGAATCAACGCATGGCAGCCACCGCCAAAAATGCCCGCCGTACAGCCAGCCGCGAACGACGGCGGCAGCAATTGATCGCTGCGACGATGAAGTGCATAGCTCGCAATGGCATGAGCAGCACATCGATCGGCGACGTCGCGAAAGAGGCCGGCCTCTCGCAGGGCATCGTCAATCTGCACTTCGACAGCAAGGACAACCTGCTGAATGAGACGCTGCGGCACCTGGCCGATGAGTACAAGGCGACTTTCAATAAGACTCTCGAAAACTCGGGTCCCGGCGCTGCAGACAAACTACTCGCCCTCGTCGAACTCGACTTGCGACCGTCCACTATCGACCGCCAGAAGATTGCTGTCTGGTTTGCCTTCTGGGGCGAGGTAAGGTCCCGACCGGCTTATCGGAAGATCTGCGACGAGCGCGACCGGTACTACGACGGAGTCATCGAAGACCTCTGCGAGACGATCATCGCGGAAGGAAAGTACCAGGGCATATCGGCCAGGAGTGTCGGTATCGCGTTGAACTCGATCACGAACGGCATGTGGCTATCCTACCTGGTCAGCCCGAAGACCTTCGACCGCGGTGAGGCGATGACGGCGTTGACCGACCTCCTCCACCGCTATTTCCCCGAACACTTTTCCTGACGAGAGCGCCATGGAAATCGACCTGACGAAAGACGCCCGTGACTGGCAGCGCATCGCCCGTGACTACGCCGACAACTACCTGCAGCCGCATGAGGTTGAGGCTGAACTCAACGACGGCGTCTTGCCGGATGAGATAACAGCCCGCAACAAGAAACGCGCCATCGACCTCGGCTTCACGGCCATCGATGTGCCGAAAAGTCACGGCGGGCTCGAGTTGCCCATGGAATGCCAGGTCGCGATCTGGGAACAACTCGGCCGCGTGACTAACGCCCTGTCCTGGTGTTTCCCGGAGGCACAATCCTGGATGTTCGACGCCTGCTCCGATGAGCAGCTCGAGAAGTACATCCTGCCGATGATGCGCGGCGAGCAGAAAGAGTGTTACGCGATTACCGAATCCGGGCCCGGCTCCGACGTGGGCAGTCTGGAAGCGACGGCGGTTCGGGATGGTGACGAGTATGTTTTGAACGGCGAGAAGTGGTTCGTAACGAGTGGCAATCTCGCGACATTCTTCTGGTTCCAGGGGCAGCTACCCGAAGAAGACGACGAGGCCCTGTTCCTCTTCGACGCCGATTTGCCTGGTATGGAAGTTACGGCCAACCCGAAGTTCACGCATACCTACGCGTCACATCACCCGACCTACCTGTTCACGGATGTTCGGGTGCCGGCGTCCAGTCGTGTCGGTCAGCCCGGCGATGGCATGGCGTACACACACAGCTGGTTCCGCCACGAACGCCTGATGATCGGTGCCCGCAGTTGCGGGGCTGCGGCTCGCCTGATCGAGGAAGCGATGGCATTTGCCAATGAGCGAATAGTCGACAGCGCACCGCTCACCGAGAAGCAGGCTATCCAGTTCATGCTCGCCGACAGCGTCACTGAACTTTATGCCGCGCGGCTGATGACCTACGACGCAGCACGTGCGGCTGATCGCGGCGATGACCTCAAGGCACAACATGCGCGCTGCTCGATGGTAAAACTGTATGTGTCCGAAATGGCCAATCGCGTCGCCGACCGTGCTGTGCAGATATTCGGTGGTCGCGGCTATATGCGCGAGAACGTAGCCGAGAGATTCTTCCGCGAACTCCGGGTCGATCGCATTTGGGAAGGCACAAGCGAGATACAACGGCTTATAATCGCTCGATCGCTCCTGAAGCGCGGCCTGGACGGCATGTGACGATATCGCGGATAGCTTTTCTTGCTCTTGTAGTTCTTGCCGGCGCTTGTTCCGGCCCATCGAGCGATTCCGCGAGCGACGAAAACGTCGTCAATGTCTACAGCTGGGCAGACTACATCCATCCAGACACGATTCAGCTATTCGAGTCGGAGACCGGCATAAAGGTCAACTATGACACCTACGATTCGTCCGAAGTCCTCGACGTCAAACTGCTGACCGGTAACAGCGGCTACGACGTTGTCAACCACAGCAATCGTCTCGCGACTCGCCTGGCACCGATTGGGGTCTTCGAAAAGCTCGACTTAAGCCGGCTCGCGAACCTGGAGAACCTGGATCCCGACCTTTGGTCCCGCCTCGACCTGTTCGACGCGGTCAAGGGATACTACATTCCCTACCATTGGGGATCGACGGGCTACGCCTGGAATGCCGAACTCGTGCGCGAACGCCTGCCCGATCACCCGATGGATAGTGCCGACGTAATTTTTGACCCGAAGATCGTCGAACAACTTTCGGACTGTGGTGTCACTCTTCTCGATAGCACCACCGACCTGTTTCCCATGACGCTTGTCTACCTCGGACTCGAACCCGACTCGTTCGATGCGGATAGCGTTCGCGCAATTGAGTCAGTTCTGGGGTCAGTTCGCCCGCATGTGCGCTACTTCGGCAACAACAAGATGGCATCGGACATGTCCAACCGGGAAGTTTGCGTTGCGATGAGCTGGTCAGGTGACTATGCCGTCGCGAAATCAAGGGCGCGCGAGGCCGGCCTGGACATCGACCTTCGGTACACCATGCCCAAAGAGGGTTCCGGACTCTGGGTCGACGGCCACTACATTCTCTCGGACGCCAGGAACAAGGAGAATGCTTACCAGTTTATCGACTTTATGATGCGCGCCGACATCGCCGCCATGAATGCCGAGGAGACGTATTATGCCAATGCCAACCGTGCATCGTGGAAACTCCTCGATCCGGAAATCGTCAATGACCCGGCGATTTACCCAAGCGAGGAGGACTGGGAGCGAATCTACGCGATACCTATGCCGCCCCAGAAGGAGAATCGCAACATGACCCGAACCTACGCAAGGATCAAGAGCGGGTTATGAAGAACTTCATCAGTATCAAGGGTGTCAGCAGACACTTCGGCAATTTCGTCGCCGTCGACAATGTCGACCTGGCGATTGAGAAGGGCGAGCTGTTCTCGATACTCGGCGGTTCGGGCTGTGGCAAGACGACCTTACTGCGCATGCTAGCCGGCTTTGAGGTACCGACGTCTGGCTCGATTGAAATCGATGGGATCGATGTGACGAGTCAGCCGCCCTATGAGCGGCCGGTCAACATGATGTTCCAGTCCTACGCCGTCTTTCCACACATGTCTGTGGAGAAGAACATCGAATATGGCCTGCGCAGGGAAAAGACAGCAAAGAAAGAGATTGCTAAACGTGTCGATGAAATGCTCGAACTCGTACAACTCGACGATTTCCGGTCGCGCAAACCGGACCAGCTATCCGGCGGACAGCGCCAGCGCGTTGCCCTCGCCCGGGCGCTGATCAAGCGTCCAAAAGTCCTGTTACTCGATGAGCCTCTCGCTGCACTCGACAAAAAGCTGCGCGAGCGAACCCAGTTTGAACTCATGAACATCCAGGATGAACTGGGTATCACTTTTGTCGTCGTTACGCACGACCAGGAAGAGGCGATGACGTTATCCACGCGCATCGCGGTCATGGATAACGGGAAGTTCGAACAAATCGGAACGCCCAAGGAAATCTACGAGTTCCCGCACAACCGATTTGTCGCCGAGTTCATTGGCACGATCAATACGTTCAAGGGACGTGTCGCCGCGATCGCCAAGGGCGGCATCAAGGTCTACTCGACAGAAGCAGGCATTACCCTGATGGCGCTCGGCAAACAACTTGTCGAGGAAGGCCAGGAGATCGAAGTGGCCGTGCGGCCTGAGAAAATCTTCGTCAGCAAGGAAAAGCCCAACGAAGACGGCATCGTCTGCATACCGGGTGTCGTTGACGATCTCGGCTATCGCGGCAACCGTTCCCTGTATCGAATTCGCCTCGAGAGCGGCAAGATCGTGCAGGTGAGCTCGCAAAATCGCCGCCGCTCCATCAAGCGTTTTCTCGAGTGGGACGACAAGGTCTGGATTTCCTGGAAGCCGAACAGCGCCGTCGTATTGCTGGACTAGACCATGTGGAAGAGAGCCATAATCGCAGCACCGTACTTATGGCTACTCGTATTCTTTCTTGCGCCGTTTGCGATCGTCCTGAAGATCAGCCTCGCGGATCCCGTATTCGGTCAACCCCCTTACACGCAATCGGTGTCGCTGGACAATTTCGCTTTCCTCTTTACCGACAAGATCTACGTCGTTACCTACCTGCGTTCGGTTTTCATGGCTGCCTGCGCCACCGTACTTTGCCTGGCATTGGGCTTTCCGATGGCGTACGGGATAGCCCGCAGCCGTCCCTCGACCCGCAGCCTGCTGCTGATGTTGATCATCCTTCCCTTCTGGACCTCGTTCCTGCTACGCGTCTACGCGTGGATGGGACTTTTGAACAACTACGGCACCATCAATACCTTTCTTCTCTGGACCGGTGTTATCGATCAGCCGATCCCGTTCATGTATACCGATTTCGCTGTGTTTGTTGGTCTCGTCTATTCCTACCTGCCTTTCATGATCCTGCCTTTGTACGCGTCGCTGGAACGCATGGACCTTGACCTGGTTGAGGCGGCCCAGGACCTGGGCGCGTCGAGGTCGCGGGCATTCCGGGATGTGACGTGGCCACTCGCGCGTCCCGGCGTAATAGCAGGCTGTCTGCTCGTCTTCATTCCCGCAATCGGAGAGTATGTCATCCCGTATCTGCTTGGCGGACCAGAGTCAATGCTGATCGGCCGTGTGCTTTTTGATGAGTTCTTCGTCAATCTCGATTGGCCGCTGGCATCGGCGGTAGCGATTGTCCTGCTGCTGCTGCTTGTGATCCCCATCGTTCTGCTCCAGCGCTACCAGGCGCGAGACCAGGAGGGTGTGGCATGAACCGGCAGTCCCGATTCATCGTGTCGATTCTTGCGTTCGGCTATGCGTTTCTTTACGTCCCGCTTGTCCTTGTCGTGGTCTATTCATTCAACGATTCGCGAATTGCGACCGTGTGGGGCGGCTTTTCGGTACGTTGGTATGGCGAACTCTTTCGCAATGAACAAATCCTCGACGCTGCATTCCTGAGCGTCCGCATCGCGCTTACCTCGGCAACAATTGCCACAGTGCTAGGCACGATGGCCGGGCTCGCACTGGCACGTTTTCGCCGCTTCAAGGGGCGGACCCTGTTTTCCGGAATGATCACGTCACCGATGGTCATGCCAGAGGTCATCACGGGACTTTCATTGCTTTTGCTGTTCGTCGCGTTGCAACAGACAACAGGGTGGCCGGGGCAGCGCGGCTTTGGGACGATCACCATCGCTCACACAACGTTTGCGATGGCCTATGTCGCCGTAATCGTACAGTCGCGCCTGATGTCGATGGATGAATCGCTCGAGGAAGCCGCCATGGATCTTGGTGGCCATCCGTTGCGTGTGGTATTCGATATCACGTTGCCGCTTATCGCGCCGGCAATGGCCGCCGGCTGGCTGCTTGCGTTCACCCTGTCCCTGGACGATCTCGTCATCGCCAGCTTCGTATCGGGCCCGGGCAGCAACACGCTGCCCATGTACATCTTCTCGAAAGTGAAGTTGGGCGTCTCACCCGATATCAACGCACTGGCTACGCTCATTATCGGCTTAGTGAGTATTGGCGTGTTCGCCGCGTGGCTGCTGACGCGGCGCAAAACGGATTAGGCTCGCTGCAACTCCTGCAGGATCCATTCGATATAGACGCGCTCTTCCTTTTCCATCCCCGAGAACGGGCCTGGCTCGTAATACTTCGAATGCACGCCCTTCGAGTTGTTCACGATAATTTCCTTGTCGGAAATGGTCGTGACATCCCACAGCCATGTCAGTTTGTCGACATCGTAGTCCTTGCCCTCTTCCGCATCGCCGCGAACCATCCAGTAGATCTCGCAACGTGAGTTGTTGTGATCGACGGGCGTAAACACGTAAGCGACTACGTGATCGCTGTAGGCGAGAATGAAAGAGAACCCCCCGAAGTTGAAGTCGGATGCCCCCTTGTCAAAGCCCGTCAATTCACCGAGCAGGGGTGCTACGGGCTCGCCGTCCTCGCTACCGGTCTGGTACTTGTCGAACAGGGCCGTGCGCGAATAGCCGTAACCCATTTCCCCGGGCAATGCAGCGGTGTCGATGCGATCGACGTAGATCTCCTTGAGACCGCAGGTCTCCATGCTCTCCAGCATGCGCTTCTGCACGCGATCCTTCTTATTGTCGTCGAGCATGAGTGTGTGCATGCGAGCGTACTCAGGATGTGCAGTGGCACAGTGATAACACTCCTGGTAGTTCTCGATTGAGAGCTTCCAGTTGGCGGGGATATCGTAGGACTTGGTAGCCGCGACTTTGAGATTCTCAAAATCGAACATCGCCATTGACTCGGCTAACTCCTCCCGGCACCCATCGAGTGACAAGGGATCATCCGTAAAGCAAACGAAAATCAGCCCGTGCACAACGCCGACCGACACCGTCTTCAGTGAATGGGCCGTCATGTCAAAATCGTCAGGCATGTCGCGTGCCGCAAACAAGTTGCCATCGATGTCGTACATCCAGCCATGATAAGGACAAGCAAACTTGTCGGTATGGCCACTCTCTTCGAGACAAACCAGCGAACCACGATGACGACACACGTTGGCAAAGCCATTTAGCGTCCCTCCCTTGCCACGCACAATAATTGCCGACTCACCGGCCACGTTCAGAACCCTGAAATCGCCCGGCTCAGGCAGTTGGGACTCGTGCCCTGCAAAGATCCAGTTGCGGTAAATCACTCGCTCGAGTTCCAGCTCGTAGACGGCCGGATCCGTATAGAATCGCTGGTCGAGTGAATATCCGGGTTTCTGGTTTGCGATCAACTCCTCGATCGAACGAGGGGCTTCCTTGAGAACGGCACTCATTACTTGTTCCACACTATGAAATACAAAATCGGACTATATTCGCACGATATCACAACAGTCTTTTTCGACGGATATTTGGCAAGCCCCGGCGACAGGAGCACCACAGCAAACAAATACCTGCTGTCGAGCTATACTGGGCATTCACGCTGCCGCGACATAATTAGAATACCTGGGGAGACGCATGGCAGAAGTAGCTTTTCACGAGCCTTTGACAGGCCACGATGAGTTTGACGACCTGATCGCGAAGTTTTCGGACGAACCCGACGCCGCGAAGGCGGACGAAATCCGGACCGGTATCTGGGAGAGGTTCGGCACCGAAGGAACAGTGTTCATTTCCGACATGGCGGGCTTCTCGAGCACGTCACGCAAAGTCGGCGTTTGTCACTTTCTCAAGATGATTCACAGGACGCGCCAGATTGTGGCCCCGGTGATAGAGAGCAACAACGGCATGCTTCTCAAGTGCGACGCCGATAATTGTTATGCCTATTTCGACAGGCCCGATGACGCGATTCGGGCAAGCTTCGAGGTCAACGCCGCACTATTCGAGGCAAATGACTCGTTCGGACTTGGCGAAGAGATCGCCTTGTCCGTCGGCATCGACTACGGCCGCGTCCTGTTGATCGGCGATCTCGATTTCTTCGGCGACCCCGTGAATACGGCGTCGAAACTTGGCGAGGATCTCGCTATCCGCGACGAAGTTCTGGTGACGCGACGTGCGATTGAGCACTCTGATTTCGAGATTCCGGAACTTGCTGAGCGGATGGTGGCACGCATATCCGACATTGAGATCCAGTATGTGCGGCTGCCGATGACTGAAATTTCACCGGATCCCTAGATCATGTCCGCGAACACGAGTGACACCCAGGCATTAAGGCAAATCCTCGAGGTAACTCGAAAACTCGCGGCGCCCTTCGACCTGGACACGATGCTGGCCGAAGTCGTCGACGCCTCTCGCGAAATCCTCAATGCCGACCGTGGCACAGTTTTTCTTTACGACGAGAAGCACGATGAACTGGTCGTGCGGGTCGGTACGGATCTGGACCACATTCGTATTCCGGCTGACAAGGGCATCGTCGGCGAATCTGCCCAGACGCGGAAGCTCATCAACGTACCCGACTGCTACGCGGACGAGCGCTTTAACCGCGCCATCGACAAGCAGACCGGCTATCGCTCGCGCTGCATGTTGACCATTCCGCTCATCGGTTACGAAGAATCACTGATCGGCGTACTACAAATCCTGAACAAGAAGGACGGTGTCTTTGACGCGCAGGACGAATACGTTGCCCAGGCGCTTGCCGCACAGGCCGCCGTCGTTCTCCACCGCGTTAAGCTCACCGAGCAGATTATCGAGTCGGAACGACTGGACCGGGAGATATCGGTCGCGCGCGATGTGCAATTAGGCACACTACCGACGGACATGCCCGACATAGCTGGCTACGAATTCGGTGGCGCGTTCGCACCCACCGACCAGACGGGTGGCGATTTGTACGACTTTGTTCCGCTCGACGACACGCGACTATTCCTTCTTATGGGGGATGCGACCGGTCACGGCATTGGACCGGCGCTGAGCGCCACCCAGGTGCGCGCCATGCTGCGCGTTGCCATCCGGCTGGAATCGAGCCTGGACGACGCGTTCGTACACATCAACGACCAGCTTTGCGAGGATCTGCCCGACGACCGTTTCGTTACCGGTTTCTTTGGGCTTCTCGATGCCGAGACGCATACGGTTCGATTCCACTCTGGCGGCCAGGGGCCGATCATGCATTTCCAGGCGGACATGGGTGAATACGACTGGCATCCGGCCACGACCTTTCCGCTCGGCTACATTCCACAGTCCGATCTACAGGCACCACACTCGGCTGAAATGGAGCCCGGCGACATACTCGGCCTGATCTCGGATGGCATCTACGAGTACGAAAACGAGACTGGCGAGCAGTTCGGCCGCAAGGGTGTCATGCGAGTATTTGATGAACACCCCCATGCCAACGCGCAGGAGCTTGTCGACAAGATTATGGAGGCTGCCAGGGAGCACGGCGGCTCAGCCCCGCAAGCAGACGACATCACGATCGTCCTTGCGCGAAGACTGCCGGAGTAATGCGATGCAAAAAAAAGAATTCCCCAGGCACCTGAACTCCCTGGCTGGACTGTACGAGTTCACCGAGGAAATCATGAAAGCGCATGACCTGCCGGACGGCGTGCGCTTTCCCGCCCATCTCGCGATGGAAGAGCTCTTCGTCAACATGGTTCACTACAACCCCACGGTGACGACGGGCATCGAGGTCGGGATCGATGTCGCGGACCGGGTGACCGTGTCGCTGGTGGATAATGGCGGCGTCGAGTTTGACGTAACCGCAAAGCGCGACGTGGACGTCGATTCGTCCCTCGAGGAACGCAAGCCCGGCGGGCTTGGAATCCACCTGATTCAGAATCTCGTGGATTCGCTGGAATATCAGTACCAAGACGGGCGGGGCGAGGTTATATTTACCAAGGGGTCAGGGAACGAAGATGTTTGAGATTGAATACGGGGATGGCGGCACGGTGATGTGCCGCGGCCGGCTGGACGCCGCGCAGTGCGAAAAAGCGGAAGCATTTATGGGTAAGCTCGACGGGGAGAATACCCTGGATTTCGCCGATCTCGAATACATCTCGAGTGCGGGTCTGGGTATACTGCTCAAGACACAAAAACGTCTCGCAGCGAATAGTGCGGGGCTAAAAATAATAAACGTCAACAATCACATATTCGACGTGTTCCGGTATTCCGGGTTTCACGCCATCTTCGACATAGAAGCAAAAGAATAAGTCGAAACGCGCCTCCACCAACTTTTTGCCGGGTCATTTGTACGTATGAGTAAGACAGACGATACAAAATTGATTGAACGGTGTGTGCATGGTGACCGGGAGGCTTTTGAAGCTCTACTGGTGGAGTACGAGAAGCCCGTATATAACGCGGCTTTCAGGATGCTCAACAACCGTGATGACGCGAGGGATGTGACCCAGACGGTTTTCCTGAAGGTCTTTCAGAACTTCGCCCAGTTCGACCCATCACGCCGTTTCTTCAGTTGGATCTACCGAATCACGTTGAACGAATCGATCAACTGGCTCGGCAAAGAGAACAGGCTCGAGCCGCTCCTGCACGAGGCGGCCGATGACGGGAAAGGACCGGATGAGGAAGTTGAAAGTGACAGGGTGTCCGCAGAAGTACAGGCAGCACTGATGACACTCAGTACCGACTACCGGACCGTGGTGATCTTGAAGCATTTCCTGGGATGTAGCTATGTGGAAATCAGCAACATACTCGAAATTCCGGAAAAGACAGTTAAATCAAGACTTTATACTGCCCGTCAGCAACTTAGAGACGCACTGAGCGGCTTGAACTAATGGCTATAGAGCAGAAATTTTCAGACCTGATAAACGCCGATCTCGACGGCGAGATCAGCGCTGCAGAGAAAGCCGAATTGCAGGCCTTCCTCGATGAAAACGCCGAGGGGCAGGCCCTGCATGACGAGCTTGCTTCCCTGTACTCGACACTCGAGGCCGTCGAACAGGAAGAGCCCCCGACCTTTATGAGGCACATCATCATGAATTCTGTTCCACCAGCCCGGGATACAGAAGAGTCCCCGGGTTTCCTGCAGATCTTGCTCGCTACACCTGCACTCAAGTACGCGGCAACATTCGCGGCTGGTGTGGTGTTGGCATTGAGCATCGTGAATTCTGACCAGATCTCCAACCAGGCATTTGACAGCGTCACCGGCCTCGTTGGCACGGTTGCGGACCCTGTCCAGGCAAACCTGGAGAGTTCCTTCGCACTGAATGAGCCGGATATCGCGGGGACCGTATCTCTGCGTAGCGCCGGTTCGCTGCTTATTCTGGACTTTGACCTGGTCTCGACGGACTACATAGAAATTGAGGCGGCGTATTCGGACCGGACCATATGGTTCAACGGATTCGCCCAACTGGAGAGCGACGACACGACAGTGTCGGCGGAAACCGGCCTTGTACGGCTGGGCATGGAGGGCAAACGACGTTACGCCGTGTACCTGCAAAACCAGGGTGGGCGGGAAACGACCGTTAACCTGAGTTTCAAGGTGGATGGGGACGTTGTGCACGAGTCGGAACTCGACTACGCGCCCACTGACTAGGCTCCACGGAGCCGAAACAGCCAGTTATCTGGCAAAAAGTACCAACTTTTTCTTGGCCGGCTTGTACTACTGGTTAAGACGAACCGCGAAGGGCCCGTGGTGGGGCCAAGGGGATAGAGAAATGGCTACAAGCAATAAAGCAATTCCAATTGTATTGGCCGGATTGGTGGCACTGGGAGTGGTTGCCTATTTCGGAATGAATTATCCAACTGGCGACGAAGTCACCGGCACGGTTGCACCTGCGGAGCGCTATCGCGCGGAGCAGATTTCCTCGGATGACATCGATCTGGGAGACCAGGAGCTTCAGGACTTCATGCAGTCCGACTTCTACGCGAAGCTGACGACCGATGAGGCACTCCGTGATGCATTTGCCAGTGAGGCCGTGCGCGACGCACTCGCCAACGACGCGGTACGTGACGCGCTCGCCAATGAGGCAGTACGTGACGCCTTCGCCAGTGACGCCGTACGTGATGCCTTCGCTAACGAAGCCGTACGTGATGCCTTCGCCAGGGACGCTGTCCGCGATGCCTTTGCCCACGAGGCAGTGCGCGATGCCTTTGCCAATGACGCTGCGCGCGATGCCTTTGCCAATGACGCTGCGCGCGATTCAGTCGCAAACGATGCCGTGCGCGACGCTATGGCCAATGACGCAATTCGCGACGCCTTTGCCAATGCCGCGATTCGCGACGCGATGGCCAATGCCGCGATTCGTGATTCAATGGCCAACGCTGCGATCCGCGATGCGATGGCCAATGCCGCAGTACGTGACGCCTTTGCCAATGCCGCGGTACGCGATGCGATGGCCAATGCTGCAGTACGCGATGCCTTCGCCAATGATGCGGTACGCGACGCCTTTGCCAATGACGCTGCGCGCGATTCGGTAGCAAACGATGCCGTGCGTGATGCAATGGCCAATGACGCCGTACGCGATGCCTTCGCCAATGCCGCAGTCCGCGACGCGATGGCCAATGCCGCAGTACGTGATGCCATGGCGAACGCCGCGATGCGCGATGCGATGGCCAATGCCGCGGTACGCGATGCGATGGCGAATGCCGCAGTCCGCGACGCGTTTGCCAATGCTGCAGTACGTGATGCCTTCGCTAATGACGCAGTCCGCGATGCCTTTGCCAATGCCGCAGTCCGCGACGCCATGGCCAATGCCGCAGTCCGCGATGCCTTTGCCAATGCCGCGGTACGCGATGCCATGGCCAATGCGGCAGTTCGTGACGCGATGGCCAACGCCGCGGTTCGTGACGCGATGGCCAATGCCGCAGTCCGCGATGCCATGGCCAATGCCGCAGTCCGCGATGCCTTCGCCAACGACGCCATGCGCGATGCCTTCGCCAATGCCGCCTTGCGCGACGCCTTTGCCAATGCCGCGGTCCGCGATGCAATCGCAGCCGAAGCCGTCAGGGATATTGCGAGAGATAGCCAGCGCTAAGGCCACTACTGGAACGCGGCGACACGCGTATCCAGCGGGTAAGACAATGAGGGTGCTACTGCTTGAGCGGTAGCATCCTCAGGCTTTTTCTGACAACACAATAAGAAGAACTGTCATGCGAACACTGAAGATCGGACTCTTGTCTGTCATGTTCGTCATCGGGGTACACCAAACAGCAGGTGCGCAGGGCCTTGAAACCCTGGAAACGCAGGATCTCAAGCTGCTCTTTTTCAATCCCGGTGAGAGCTATCTTGCACCTTATGCGGCGGTGAGTTTCGAAAACTCGATGCGCAGCCAGCGTGCGATCTTCGATTTCGAGCCCTACGAGAAAGTCTCCGTCCTGATGACGGATTTTGCCGATCACGGCGGCGCGGGCGCATTGGTACTCCCCCGGAATATGCTCCTCGTCGACGTCGCCCCGCGACCACCCACGTTCGAGACCCTGGCCTCGGCCGAGCGTATGCGCAGCTGGATGAAACATGAGCTCGTGCATATCAGCACGATGGACCATGCAAACAGCAATGATCGCCGCGCGCGCCGTTTCTTCGGCGGCAAGGTCTGGGCCGAGGCGGAGCATCCGGAAACCATCCTCTACTCTTACCTGACGGCCCCACGACATTACGCACCGCGCTGGTACCTCGAAGGCATCGCCGTATTTGCCGAAACGTGGATGTCCGGCGGTCTCGGTCGCGCCCAGGGCGCCTACGATGAGATGGTCTTCCGCTCAATGGTCCGGGACGATGCACATATTTACGATCCGCTCGGCCTGGTTGCGGAAGGCATCTCGGTCGACTTCCAGGTCGGTGTAAATTCCTACCTGTACGGCACCCGGTTCATGACTTACGTCGCATTGACGTACGACCCGGATCGACTGGTCCAGTGGGTCACACGCCAGGAAGGCAGCAGACGCTCCTATGAAGAGGAGTTCGAGCGGATCTTCGGACTGCCTCTGAACGATGCCTGGCAGGACTGGATCGAATTCGAGCGAGCGTTCCAGTCAGGCAACCTCGAATCGATACGCCAGTTTTCGGTAACCGAGCATACGGACCTGTCGAGCCGTGCGCTCGGATCCATATCCCGGGGTTTTGTGGACGAGGAAGACGGCACGCTGTACGCCGCGTTTCGTTACCAGGGCGCTGTGGCCCACGTCGGCGCGATGTCGATGCTTGATGGCGGCATCAGGCGCCTCGACGACGTCAAGGGCCCCATGCTCTACCGTGTTACATCGCTGGCCCACGATCCGGACAGCAACACCCTCTTCTACACCGCCGATAACTACGCCTTCCGTGATCTGATGGCGATAGACCTCGAGACCGGCGAAACGGAAATGCTGCTGGAGGACGCCCGTATCGGCGAGCTGGTTTTCAATCGCCAGGACAAGTCGATCTGGGGAGTTCGGCACTTGCACGGACTGGCATCACTGGTGCGAATTCCATATCCGTATGAGGAATACGATGTAGTACAAACCTTCCCCTACGGGACGTCTCTCTACGATATGGATATCTCGTCTGATGGCCGCCTGTTATCCAGTTCCTTTGGCGACGTATCAGGACAGCAGAATCTCCGGGTTTTCGAACTACAGTCGCTCATTGACGGCGAAGCGGAACCAGTCAAAACATTCGATCTCGGCCAGGCGATTCCCGAGGGGTTTGTATTTTCTCCCGATAACCGGTTTCTGTTCGGCAGCTCGTACTACACGGGCGTCTCCAATATCTGGCGCTATGATCTCGACACTGAAGAACTGGAGATCGTCAGCAACGCAGAGACCGGGTACTTTCGGCCTATCCCCCGCGAGGACGGCTCGCTGATCGTCTTTCACTACACCGGTGACGGCTTCGTTCCCGCGACGATTCAGCCCGAGCCACTGGAAGACGTAGGCGCCGTCGTATTCCTTGGCACCAAGACCATTAGCAAGCACCCCGAGCTTGCCGAGTGGGAGGCAGGCTCGCCGTCCGAGATCGACATTGAGGAGATCATGACGGCTGAAGGTGACTATGTGCCGATCCGGAACCTCGGTTTCGAGTCCTGGTACCCAGCCATCGCGGGCTACAAAGACTCCGTATCACTGGGCATAGAGGTCAATTTTTCCGATCCCATGCGTCTCGACAAACTTTCGATCGATGCGGGCTACAGTGTGGATAGCGACCTGCCCGATGAAGAGCGGCCGAACGTAAGCATCGAATACCACCACAATGTCATCAGTTCGAGTCCGCTGGCCGGCGCGTGGACATTCACTGCCGAGCACAACAACGCCGATTTTTACGACTTGTTCGGCCCGACCAAACGGAGTCGTAAGGGCAACCGGTTTGCGATCGGGTATGGCAAGACATTGGTCTCGGACGATCCGCGCCACCTCGACCTGATACTGAATGCCAGTCATCACACGGGCATGGATGCCCTGCCGCGTTACCAGAACATCCCGGTAACGTTCGATACGCTCACGTCGTTCTACGCGGACCTCGAGTATTCCCACGTCAGAAAATCGCTTGGCGCTGTCGATGATGAGAAAGGCTTCACGTGGCGCCTGGGCACGGCACTCAACCACGTCGATTCCGATACGATCCCGAAGATCCTCACCGGTTTCGATTTCGGGTTTGCCTTACCATGGAAACACTCGTCAATCTGGCTGCGCAACGCCGCTGGCGCGGCCTTCGGCGAACCGAATGATGAATTCGCCAACTTCTTCTTCGGCGGTTTCGGCAACAACTACGTGGATCGCGCCGAGATCAAACGCTACCGCAAGTTCTATGCCATGCCGGGCTTTGAGCTGAACGCCGTACCGGGCCGCAACTTCTACCGCGCCATGCTGGAGTGGAACCTGCCACCCGTGCGGTTTACGCGTGTGGGCACCCCCGGCTTCTACTTGAGCTGGGCACGACCCGCATTGTTTGTCAGCGCGCTGAGTACGAACCTGGACGACAGCTCGATCCGCCAG
>CAZKZE010000046.1:0-23250 GCA_964557165.1 uncultured Woeseiaceae bacterium | reverse complement strand
GGGGTCCGCGGCCAGCGGATTCGTGTCGATGGCCGTCACGAAAATCGCTCGGGCCTCGGCTTCGGGTGCCGGGATCTTGGTGAAAGGTCGTGTACGCAGCGCCGGCCAGAGTCCCGATTCCAGCAGGTTCTTCCGCACGACGTCGCCGTCCAGGTTTGCGAGGTCCGCTGCCGGGAAAGTCGGAAACTCGACAGCGTCATCGCCATCCAGGTTGACCACCACGGACTGCAGTACGCGGCGCTCGCCGCGATTGACAGCCGCGACAATGCCACTGCCTGGCGACGTGAAGTTGACGCCCGGGTTCGACTTATCCGTGAACAGCGGTTGGCCGAGTATTACGCGATCCCCAGGCTGCACCAGCATGCGGGGTTTCAAGTCGTGCGTGTCCGGGCCGAACAAGGCGACCGACGTAACGTCAGGGCCCTTCGATATGGTCTGGTCCGGGACTCCGGGCAGAGGGATATCCAGGCCTTTCTTGATTTTGATATGCATAGAGCTGGTCGCTAATTAGAACCAAATGGAGAACAGGGCACAGCCGGCCAGCCAGATGCAGCCGACTGTATGAATTCCGAGCGTCGCTTCGATCGATTTCGCCATGACCTCGCGATCTTCGACGCCGCCGCGAATACCGTTGCTGGCCTTCCAGGCAAGGATAAGCAAACCGACAGGAACCAGCGGCGCGAGCAATGGCAACTGACCTTGCAGGGCCAGCACGCCGACCGCGATGGCGGCAAGCAGCTGAATCGCGAAATAGAGGTTTGCCGTGCTGCTGAGGCCGAAACGCACGGGTAAGGTGTTCTTGCCACACGCCCCGTCGGCCTCTATATCAGGTACTTCGTTAATCAGCAGGATGGCCATTACCCAGGCACTGACCGGAATCGAGAACAGGATCAACGGCGTGCCTATCTCAGCACCCTGAAGCCAGGCGGCACCTGTAACCGGCAGTACGCCAAATGCGATCGCGACGGCCGTTTCCCCAAGCCCCAGGGTGGCGAGCTTGACGGGTCCCAGTGAGTAGAGGACGCCAAGTGCGATACCGATGACGCCAAAGGCAATGACGGTCGGGCCCCTCTCAACAAACAATGCCAGGCCAGCCAGCGCCGCGATCACGATCAGAGTGACGCCGAGCCGCGCCATCTGGGGCTGCGACAGGATGCCCGTCTGAATGAACCGCGATCCGCCTGTATATGGGTAGATACGCTGCTCGTTACGCGGGTCGGTACCGATCGTCTCATCGCCGACATCGTTGAGTACATTGCTTGCGGCCTGGACGCAGACGGTCGCGACTAGCGCGAGAATGAGGACGTAGATGTCGAAACCTGCGACCGCTGATGCGCCCCACGCGGAGCCAACGACGACCGGCAGAACAGAGGCCGGAAAGAATTGCGGTCGGGTGGCGTGGAACGAACGCTTGAGGCGTTGTTTGAGCGAATCGCCGGCAAACTCCTCCGGCACCGGGTTAAGCGGTCGTGCTGATTCTGAAGACATGCCTGATTCCCTGCGAGAACTGGCCGGGTGAGCGCACCCAGGCGTTATTGTTGTGAACCTTTTATACGCGAATTGGCCTCTATATACATACGCGGTTTCCGATAACGGCGAGGGGGAGATTTCGCTATTCGAGACGCTGTACAATAGCGCGCTTTTGCCGGACCTGTTATCCAGGAGAGCGGCAACTTAAATAATCACATTTTGGGAAAAATACAATGAAAATCAGCAGGTTGATAGGCCTTGGCCTGATCGCGTTGATGCTCGGCGCATGCGGCGGCAAAGACGAGGGGAGCGCCACTGAGGAAGCCACCGAAGCGGCAGTTGACGAGATTTCGGTGAGCGATGCGGAGCTTGAGGGCAATCCATTTATGCAGGAATGGGATACCCCCTACGGTGTACCGCCTTTCGCAGTGATCGAAAATGCGCACTACATGCCCGCGACCAAGAAGGCGATTCTTGAATTGCGTGCCGAGGTTGACGCCATTGCGAATAACCCTGAGGCACCGACCTTCGAAAATACGATCGTCGCCATGGAACTGGGAGGCGGTTTGCTGGACAAGGTGACCAGCACGTTTGGCAATATCACCGGTACAGACACGGACGACGAGCTGCGCGCGCTCGAAACCCAGATTTACCCGATGCTGACGCGCGAATTCGACGCCATTCGCTTCAATGACGCGCTGTACGCGCGCGTACAGGCGGTCTACGGACAGAAAGACAGCCTCGACCTCGACGAGCAGGACGCGCGCCTGCTGGAGCTGCGGAATCGCTTTTTCCTGCGCGCCGGCGCTGCACTGTCGCCAGAGGTCAAGGAGCAGATCGCCGAGATAAACTCCGAGATGTCGGAGCTCACGACGAAGTTCTCGCAGAACCTGCTGCTCGAAACCAAGGCATTTACGCTCGAGCTCAAGGAAGACGACGAGATTGCCGGACTGAGTGAGGATTTCAAAGCCGCTATCTGGGACGAAGAAAAGGAAGCCTGGGTTGTCGGCCTGAACCGCTCGTCTTATGAGACTTTCATGGTCCAGTCCGAGAACCGGGAGCTGCGCGAGAAGCTCTTTAATGGCTACCGCCTCCGCGCCACGCAGGGCGAACGTGACAACGGGCCCCTTGCGATCAGGATCGCACAGCTACGCGCCCAACGCGCCGAGCTGATGGGCTACGATTCACACGCCGACTACATTCTCGAGTACAACATGGCGAAGACGCCGAAAGGCGCAGAGGACTTCCTGCTGCGCGTCTGGCGACCGGGTCTCGAGCGCGCGAAAGAAGAGCGCGCTGACATGCAGGCCATGATCGGTGACGAATTCACCTTCGCGGCCCATGACTGGTGGCACTACTCCGAAAAGGTCCGCAAGGAACGCTTCGACATCGATGAGAACGAGACGAAGCCGTATTTCGACCTGGAAAATGTTCGTGGGGGTGCGTTCGAGATGGCCAATCGCCTGTTCGGCGTCACGTTTGAGGAAGTTCCCGTCGAAGGCTGGAATCCGGTCGTGGTCAACTTCGACGTCAAGGATGCCGACGGCAATCATCTCGGCCTGTTCATGACCGACATGTATGCGCGTGATTCGAAACGTGGTGGCGCCTGGATGGGCTCGTACCGAGGCACGTCGAATATCAATGGCGACAACATTCGCCCATTGATTACCAACAACCTGAACCTGCCGACACCGCCCGAAGGCGATCCGACGCTGATGCGCTTCTCGGATGTCGAAACGCTTTTCCATGAGTTCGGTCATGGTCTGCACGGCCTGATGACGCAGATCGATTACCCGATGTTCTCGGGTGTTGACGGGCCGCGAGACTACACCGAGTTCCCGGCGCAGATTCTCGAACACTGGACGTCCCAGCCGGAGATGCTCGAGCTTTATGCACGTCACTACGAGACGGATGAAGTCATCCCCGCCGATCTCGTAGAACGCATGCTGGCAGCAGGCAACCACAACCAGGGTTTTGCCACGACCGAGTACATCGCTGCGTCGTTGCTGGACCTGAGCTGGCATATGCTCAGTACTGAAGAAGCGGCACAGATTACGGATGCACGTGCATTCGAGAAAGAAGTACTCGAAGGTTACGGCCTGATCCCCGAGATCGAGCCGCGTTACCGGTCGAACTACTTCGCGCACATCTTCTCGAGCTCAACGGGTTACTCGTCCGGTTACTACGCCTATCTCTGGTCGGAGATTCTCGATGCTGACGGTTTTGAGGCGTTCAAGCAGGCCGAGAACATCTTTGACCCGGCAACAGCAGCCCGCCTCAAGAAGTGGGTATACGAGGCCGGTGGCCTGCGTGATGCAGACGAGTTGTACCGGAACTTCCGCGGCCAGGACCCGAGCATCGAGCCGCTGCTCGAAGGTCGGGGTTTTGCCGTCGAAGAGGCGGGTGGTAACTAGATCGGGGTCAGTTACCTAACTCAACAAGTGCAGAAGAAACGCCGGCGCAAGCCGGCGTTTTTTTTAGGCTAGCAAGCGCGTTACCCCCCACCAGAGTCCGGTCAGGCCGATGAGCAGTGACAAGGGTCTGACGACGTAAGTGCGGTAGCGCAGCAATCCGTCCGGATCATTGAGTGCACGCCGTAGCGCGAGGCCGATCAGGGCAGCAACGAGAATTACCGAGAGCTGCCCGATTTCCACGCCGATATTGAAACCAATCAGCGCACTCCAGAACTGCCCGGGCGGCAGTCCCAACTCACCGAAGAAACCCGCGAATCCCAGGCCGTGAATCAGGCCGAAGCCGAACACAACAGCAGGCCGCCACCTGGTCATGTCCTTGAAGACAAGATTCTCAATGGCAACGAACGCAATCGTGAATGCGATGAGCGGCTCAACGACGGAGGGCGAAGGCGTGATGAAGCCACTTGCAGCCAGTCCCAGCGTAACGGTGTGCGCCACGGTAAAGGCGGAGATTTGCCAGATCAACGCCTTTGTTCGAACGGACGCCAGGAAGATCGCGAGCACGAACAGGATGTGGTCGGCACCGTCGGGAAGAATGTGTCCGATGCCGATCTTCACGTACAGGCCGGCGGTCGACAGGAAGTCACGTTCCTCACCCGACTCGTCGAGAATCGGTACGTAGTCGTCCTGGCTGAGCGGTCCTTCCGCGCTGTTCATCTCGGCCAACGCGGCGCACAGCGCCGGGTCCATTCCGTTCTCGCCCGGCACGCACAGCTCGTCCTCGGGGTGACCGAATGCAAGGTTGGCTGCGAGAAGCAGCAGCGTCGTGAAGATGAGCTTGTGTGGCATGCCGGGAAGCGGTCCTAGTCGATCGTCAAAACAACTTTGCCCAACACGCGCCTCTCGGTGATAAGGCGAAATGCCCCGACGAATTCGTCCAGGGCAAAGGCCTTGGTGACACGGGGGCGTAACCCGCCGTTTGTCACCATGGTCTCAAGCTCCTGCATGTTCACCAGCATTTCATCTGTATGCCGCGCGGCCCACGGACCCCACCACACACCCACGATACTGGCTTCCTTGAGAAGCGTGAGATTGGCCGGGAATTTCGGAATGTCGCCACTTGCGAATCCGATGACGAGGTAGCGGCCGTGCCAGGCGGTCGCGCGCAAAGCCTGCTCGGCGAGTTCGCCGCCGACCGGGTCATACACCACGTCGACACCCTTGTCACCGGTTAGCTCCTTCACCGTATCCTTTAAGGGATTGTCGTAGTAGTTGATCGTCTCATCGGCACCAGCTTCCCTGGCGAACGCCAGTTTCTCGTCAGTGCTCGCGGCTGCGATGACATGCGCCCCCATGGCCTTCGCTATTTCGACAGCCGTATTGCCGACACCGCCGGCGGCGCCAAGGACCAGTACCGTTTCGCCGGGTTGCAGGTTCGCACCTTGCTTGAGTGCGTGGTAGCTCGTTCCGTAGGCGACCGAATACGCGGCACCCTGCTCGAAACTCATATTCTCGGGAAGCGGAATCGCGAGATTCTCCTCGACGACAGCCTTCTCGGCGAACGCGCCGCCACGTAATGCCCCGATAATGCGGTCACCCACCGAGAACCTCGTCACGCCCTTGCCAATCGCGGTAACGATTCCGGCTGCCTCGTTGCCCGGGATGAATGGCGTCGGAGTCTGGACCTGGTATTTCCCGGCGATAATCAGGATGTCCGCGAAGTTGAGCCCGGCTGCCTTGACGTCAAATGCGACCTCGCCGTTGCCGGGAGTCGGGTCGTCCCACTTCTCGATCGTGAGGTACTCCGGAGAGCCGTAATCGGTGCAGGTCAGAGCGCGCATGCCCGAAGTCTACACGGACAGCCACATTGCCGTCCGCATGGTTTAGAATCCCGGCTCCGTAGCGCTCGACCGAGGTCACCATGCACCGTCACATCCTGTTAGTCGTATCCCTAATCCTGTGTTTCGCCGCGTGCTCGAAAGAAGCGAACGAAGTCGACACCTACGATCCGGCACGTGACTATTTCACGTTCGCCAATACAGATGCTTTCGTCACGGAACACCTGGCTCTGGACCTCGACGTGGATTTCGAGGCCGAAGAGTTGCGTGGCTTCGCGGTTCTGACAATGCGCCGCCTGGATCCCGAGGCGGACGAAATCGTGCTGGATACTCGCGACCTGACGATTGTCAGCGCGGCCGTTTTGATGGCTGGCGGGTCTGAGCCGGCCGAGCATCGTTTCGGCGAACCGCATGAAACACTGGGTACGCCATTAATTGTCACAGTACCTGCGGGCACGGGCGACCAGTTCGACCTCGTACTCGAGTACAAGACCAGCCCGCGATCGACAGCCCTGCAATGGCTGCCGCCCGAACTGACTGCTGGCGGCAAGTTCCCCATGGTGTTTTCACAGTCACAGGCCGTGCATGCGCGCAGCTGGGTACCGCTTCAGGACACACCGGCATTGCGTATCACGTATGAAGCAACAATACGCACGCCGGAGTCGTTGCTTGCCGTGATGAGCGCCAACAACGATCCGCTCACACCGCGTACGGGCGAGTACCACTTCGATATGCCGCAGCCGATCCCGTCATACCTGCTCGCCATCGCGGTTGGGAATTTCTACTTCGCGCCGCTCGGCGAAGACACAGGCATCTACGCGGAGCCAGAGCTGCTCGACGCCTCCGTGTACGAGTTCGCTGATACACAGGCAATGCTCGAACTCGCCGAGGAGAAATTCGGGCCTTACGACTGGGGCCGTTATGACCTGCTCGTCCTGCCCCCGAGTTTTCCCTACGGTGGCATGGAGAATCCTCGCCTTTCCTTTATTACGCCGAGCCTGCTGGCCGGCGATCGCAGCCTCGTTTCCGTCATCGCCCACGAGCTTGCGCATTCGTGGTCGGGCAACCTCGTCACGAATGCAACCTGGCGTGACGGCTGGCTAAACGAGGGCATGACGAGCTATCTGGAATCGCGATTGATGGAAGTTATCTACAACGAAAAACGTGTCGATGAGGAACGCGTGCTCATGTACCGCGAGCTTCTTCTGGACCTGGACGAAGTTCCCGAGCATATGCAGGCGCTCGCACCGCGTCTCGATGACACTACGTCCGAGGATTTTCAGGGTGGCATTCATTACAGCAAGGGTCAGATGTTCCTCGAGTACCTGGAGAGCGAATTCGGTCGCGAGGCCTTCGATACGTTTCTCGAGTCGTATTTCCAGGAGTTCGCGTTCGGTACAATCACTACCGAGGACTTTCTCGACTACCTCGAACTCAAGCTGCTGAGCCAGGAAGGCGCCCCGGTGACTCGGGAGCAGGCCGAACAATGGACGTACGGTCCGGGATTGCCTGACAGCGCGATTATTCCTGAGTCTGAGAACCTGACTATTGCAGCTGGCATGGCCCAGGCATGGTCTGACGGTGACGTCGAGCTCGCAGAGGTCCCCGTCGAGGACTGGAGTCCACAAGCGACCATTCACTTCATCAACAGCCTGCCTGGCGAACTCTCATTTGAGAAACTGGCTGAGCTCGACGCGGCCTGGAACCTCAGTAATACCCGAAACGCCGAGATCGGCCGCACCTGGTTCATCCAGGTTGCCATGCGCCGGTACACCGATGCTTACGAGGAACTCGAGGCGCATCTGAATCGCTACGGCAGGGGTCGGCTAATTGCTCCGGTTTACAGTGCGCTGGCACAGAATGGCGAGGACCTGGAGTTGGCGCAGGAGATGTTTGAGCGTGCCCGCAGTGCCTACCACCCGATAACGGCAGGCTGGATAGCGAGCGGGCTCGAAAACACAGAATAGGGCAGGAACAACGCCCGCGGCGGCCTGGCCGCGGGCGAAATGGTTCAGGAGATCAGCTTCCTGCTGTCCCCATCACAGCAGGTCTTAGCGATTGCAGGATCGCGCTGATAGCGCCGCTCGGCATGCCAATGAGGATGGTAGTATCGCGAGATGAATAGAACCCTGGCCGCTGCAACTGCAGTATTCTTCTCGATGCCCGCCTGGGCCGACGCTCCCTATATCGATCCTGCCGATGATGAGAAGCACTTCGGCGATCACGCGATGGCGTTGTTCTGGACGCCCGAGCAGCAGGTCGCCGGCTACCGCAATATGGACAAGATTGCGCCGACGCGCGTGGTACCGGCGGGCAGCAATCCCTATCCTCTACCCACCCAAATGCGGGATCTAGGTAGTGTCGAGATTACTACCGATGAGCGGTCGATGACGGTTGATGCCTATGTGAAACAGGGCAATGTCGCCGGGCTAATCGTCGTCAAGAATGGCACGGTCGTCTATGAGCGATATGAGCTCGGCAATTCGGCCGAGTCGAAGTGGCTGTCGTACTCCGTCGCCAAGTCGGTGACATCGCTACTGATTGGCGCAGCGATTAAGGATGGTTACATCAAGAGTGTCGATGAGCCTGTTACCGACTACCTGCCGAGGTTGAAAAATTCGTCTTATGACGACTCAACCATTCGGCACGTCCTGCAGATGTCGTCGGGCGTGGAATGGACGGAGGTCTATGACGATCTACAATCGGATATAAACAGGGTCACCTGGCCGACACTCGAGCTCTACGAGTACCTGCGTCATAAACCGAGGGTCGCTGCGCCGGGCGAGAAGTACAACTACAACACGGCTGAGACAAATCTGCTCGGAACGCTGCTGCGATCTGCGATCGGCAACAACCTCTCGACCTACCTCAGTCAGAAGATCTGGAAGCCGTTTGGTATGGCACACGATGCCTACTGGGTGCTGAGTGAAGAAGGGGGAGGTGAGTTTGGTGGGGCCAGCCTGAATGCCACGCTCCGCGACTATGCCCGCATTGGTCTGTTTGCCATGTACGACGGGCGTCCGCGAAATGGTGAATCCGTTCTACCCGACGGCTGGATGGCTGAGTCCACGACACCGTCCGCGGATTTCGAAGAATATGGGTACCTATGGTGGCTCCACGGTAATGGTGCTTACGCCGCCGCAGGGATTTTCGGGCAGGGAATCTACATCAATCGAAAAGAGAATCTGGTAGTCGCCATTCAAAGCGCTCGCGAACACGCGAGTCGTCCACAGGACTGGGTCTTGCAGAACGCGCTTTATGAAGCGTTCCGCCGTGCGTTGCAGGACCAGGGAGAATCGTTATGAAGTACATGTCTGCATTACTTATTTTCTTGCTCCCGCTCGTTGGAAATGCAGAGCAGGTAGTACCGATCGATAAAGTAGAAGACAGCGTGAACATACGCCTGAACGCGGATACCTCCTCGGATGTCGTGGGGGAGCTACGTCAAGGTGATTCGCTGACGCTTGTGAACAGCATCGAGGGCTGGCACGAAGTGCAGCTCGAGGGCGGCGCGACCGGTTTCGTCAGCGCTGACTGGTCAAAGGTCGTGGCGGATGATGACGTGGCACCTGCAGACGAGGTGGTCGTTGAAGACGCTGATGCAGTCGCGGAAGTCGTCGAGGCTGCGGTCGAAGCCCCCATCGCGGAAGCGGTCGCAGACGCCGTCGAGAGCGTTGCCGAAGAGGCCGCTGAGGACGTTGTCGAAGCCGTTGATGAAGAAGTTGTCGAGGAACCAGTACCGGAACCGGAGCCCGTCGTCGAACCGGAACCCGTGACCGAGGCGGCAGTCGTTGTCGCTCCAGAGCCGGAACCTGAGGTCGCGCCGGAACCTGAGGTCACGCCGGCACCAAAGATCAAGGCGAATCGTGACTTTCTCGTCAAGGTTCGCCGCGAGGGCGAACTCGTGAGCTCTCAAGTCTTTGACGATGGCAACAAGGTCGGCATCGGCTCGACCGATCCGCAGCAACGGCTGGAGGTCAACGGCAGCATCCAGATTTTCGATCAGAACAGCAATGTCGCCGGACTCATGATCACGCAGTCGTCGGGCGATACTGGCTACATCATGCATAACCGGGCCAGCACCCTGACAATTGGCGCCGGCTCGATCGATCGCATCACTATCGATCGAGATGGCAACGTTGGCATTGGCGCATCGCGCCCTGATCATCCGCTCGAAATGGCGAGCGGTGCATATGTCACCGCCGGTGGCGTGTGGACCAACAGGTCGTCACGAGACAGCAAGGAGAATATTGCGATCCTGTCCTCGGCTGAGGCTGTCGCGGCAGTGATGGCATTGCAGCCCGTCTCGTTCAATTACAAAGCGGAGCAGGACGAAGACTATGTTGGCTTCATTGCCGAAGACGTCCCCGGCCTGCTGGCGAGTGGTGACGGGAGGTCGCTGAGCGCAATGGATGTGGTTGCCGCGCTGACGAAGGTCGTCCAGGAGCAGCAGCGAAGGATCGATGAACTCGAGGCTAAAATCGAGCAGGAACAGGCACATAGCCCCTAAGATACACGGGTAATTACCTATCGCGGCCGGCCCTGCGTCGGGCGTAAGCTACGGTAATGAACGAAGCCCAGATTCTGCTGTTGACTGCGGCGTCGGTGGCATTTCTGCATACGATTCTCGGTCCGGATCACTATCTCGTCTTCACGGCGATGGGCAAGGCACGTTCATGGAGCCTGAACAAAACACTGCGGATCACCCTGGTCTGCGGGCTCGGGCACGTCCTGGGCTCGGTCGTCATTGGTGTAATCGGCATCATTCTCGGTGCCCAACTGGCGTCGGTTGTAGAAATAGAGGGCATGCGAGGCAACCTGGCCGGCTGGGCATTGCTCGCCTTCGGCCTCATGTATTTTGCGTGGGGTTTGAAGAAAGCCGGTCGCGGCCACAGGCATTCACATGTCCATGTCCACGACGAAGTGGTGCACGACCATGAGCATGACCACCGGACGGATCACTCGCACGTGCATGACGCACAAGCGAAGAACCCCATAACGCCGTGGGCGATATTTATCATCTTTGTCCTGGGTCCCTGCGAGGCACTGATTCCGTTGTTCATGTACCCCGCCGCCCAGCAAAGCACGGCCCTCGTAGCTGCGGTGGCGGTCATCTTCGGCCTCGTGACACTGGCGACGATGCTTGGGTGCGTCGCATTGACCACTATTGGTGTGGATAAGCTGAACCTGCCGACCTCAGGCCGCTACGCACATGCGGTGGCGGGGGCGTCGGTAGCCGCGTGCGGGGCTGCGGTCAGTCTGATCGGAATGTAGTAACGCAGTCAGGCACAATCCCTGGACCTCAAGTATAATCCTCCGCTTGGTTTTCGCGCAGGACCGTTATGCAAGCCACTCTAATGAATCAGGGCGTCACGCTCATGCTGGTCGGCATGGGCACGGTGTTCGTCTTCCTGACGTTGCTGGTCATCATGATGTCGGTTATGGCCCAGGTGATCAGGCGTCTAAGCCCTGCTGCAGAGGAAGGTGTGAGCGATGAGGAGGTTGCCGCTATTACGGCAGCGATCGAACAACACCGACACAGAAATTCATAAAGCCAGAAAGAAACTATCATGAGTGACATGAAGCCCCTGGGCATTACAGAGCTCGCGCTGCGCGATGCACATCAGAGCCTTCTCGCGACGCGCATGCGTATCGACGACATGCTGCCCATTGCGGAAAAACTCGACCAGGTAGGATTCCACTCGATCGAGTCCTGGGGTGGCGCGACCTTCGATGCATGTATTCGCTACCTCGGCGAGGATCCCTGGGAGCGCATCCGGAGGCTCAAGGCCGCGATGCCCAATACGCCGCAGCAGATGCTGTTCCGCGGCCAGAACATCCTCGGCTACCGGCATTACGCTGATGATCTCGTGCGCAAGTTCGTGGAGCGGTGTGCAATCAATGGCGTCGATGTGTTCCGTATTTTCGATGCGCTGAATGACATGCGAAACCTCGAGACCGCGGTCAAGGCGACGCTCGAAGTCGACAGGCACGCGCAGGGCACGATGTCCTATACCGTCAGTGATGTGCACACGGTCGATCTCTGGGTCGACATGGGCAAGCGCATTGAGGATATGGGTGCACATTCAATTTGCATAAAGGACATGGCAGGGCTCCTGCGGCCGCACACGGCGTTCGAGCTGGTAAGCCGCTTGAAAGAGGAAGTCTCGATTCCGATCCAGATGCATTGCCACGCGACAACAGGGCTCTCCACTGCAACGCTTGTGAAGGCGGCCGAGGCAGGCATTGACTCGATTGACACCGCGGTCTCATCGATGAGCATGACCTATGGTCACTCACCCACCGAAACGCTGGTCGCGATCATGGAAGGCACAGACCGCGACACCAACCTCGACCTGGTGGCGATCGAGGAAATCGCCGCCTATTTCCGCGACGTGCGCAAGAAGTACGCGAAGTTCGAAGGGGCACTGCAAGGTGTCGACTCTCGCATTCTCGTCGCCCAGGTTCCGGGTGGTATGTTGACCAATCTCGAGAACCAGCTGCGCGAACAAAATGCCAGCGACAAGCTGGACGATGTGCTCGAGGAGATTCCTCGTGTTCGCGACGACCTGGGTACCTTGCCGCTGGTCACACCGACCTCGCAGATTGTCGGCACCCAGGCGGTGATCAACGTGTTATCGGGTTCGCGTTACGCGAACATCACCAAGGAAACGGCGGGCGTACTCAAGGGTGAGTATGGTGAGACACCGACCGCTGTCAACGCAGAGCTGCAGGCTCAGGTACTTGAGGGAGCAGAACCTGTCACCTGCCGTCCCGCTGACTTGCTCGAGCCAGAACTCGAGGCACAAACAGCCGAACTGACGCGCCTTGCCGGCGAGAAGAACATTCGTCTTGCAGACGACGTCGTGGACGACGTGCTGACTTATGCACTGTTTCCGCAGATCGGCCTGATGTTCCTTGAAAACCGCGACAACCCCGACGCGTTCGAGCCGGCCCCATGGGATGAGCCGGAGGCACCGGCAGCAGTGCCTGCTACCAGTGCGGCGGGCGGAGCGGGCATTTACTCCGTGCGCGTAAATGGCAAGGAATTTACCGTGGAAGTGGCCGAGAGCGGACAACTTGCCAATATCGCAGCCGCGCCCGCACCAGACGCTGCACCGGCAGCAGGTGGCGGGGAGCCCCTCAACGCTGTGCTCGCCGGCAACATATTCAAGGTAAACGTGGCACCCGGCGCGACGGTCAAGCAAGGCGATCCCTTGCTCATTGTCGAGGCGATGAAAATGGAAACGGCCGTGGTCGCACCTCGAGCAGGCACGGTCACGGACGTGTTCGTGTCTGAAGGTGACGCGGTTGCCGTCGGCGATGCGCTGCTCGCGATTGCCTGATAGCAGCTGAGAATGGACCTAATCGAGCAAATCTGGACGAATTCCGGTATCTACCAGATCAGCGGTGGGCAGCTCGCCATGCTGGGTATCTGCCTGGTGCTGCTGTACCTCGGTATCGTCAAGAAATTCGAGCCACTGCTGCTCGTCACGATCGGCTTTGGCGGCTTGCTAAGCAACATCCCGGGTGCGGGCATCGCCGAACCTGGCGGCCTGCTTTATCTTGCCTACGAGGTTGGCATAAAGTCCGGTGCATTTCCCCTGATTATCTTCATGGGCGTGGGCGCATTAACCGATTTCGGGCCCTTGCTGGCCAATCCGAGGACGCTGTTTCTCGGGGCAGCCGCGCAGTTTGGTATTTTCGCGACCTTGTTGGGCGCACTGGGTCTGACCGAACTCGGGTGGATGGATTTCTCACTGCGGGAAGCCGCAGCCATCGGAATCATAGGTGGGGCCGACGGGCCTACGGCGATTTATGTAGCCGGGCAGCTCGCGCCGAACCTGCTCGGCGCAATCGCGGTTGCGGCCTACTCCTACATGGCTCTCGTGCCACTGATCCAGCCGCCGATCATGAAAGCGCTGACCAGCCAGTCGGAACGCAGTATCGAGATGGTGCAGTTACGCGAGGTCTCGAAAACCGAGCGGGTCATCTTCCCCTTGATGCTCCTGCTACTGGTCGGTTTGCTGTTGCCGACGGCCGCGCCGCTGCTCGGCATGCTCGCGTTTGGCAACCTGATGCGCGAGTGTGGCGTCGTCGATCGCCTGTCGAACACGACGCAAAACGCGCTCATCAACATCGTGACTATTTTTCTCGGTCTTGCGGTCGGGTCGAAACTCAGCGCAGACCAGTTCCTTGTTGTCAGCACGCTCGGCATCCTGTTGCTGGGCATGGTGGCATTCGCAATCGGCACGGCAAGCGGCGTGATCATGGGCAAAATGCTGAACAAGGTGTCCAGGCAACCGATAAATCCGCTGATTGGCGCGGCTGGAGTGTCCGCCGTACCGATGGCTGCGCGAGTCGCCAACAGGGTCGGACTCGAAGCCAACCCGCACAATATCCTGCTGATGCATGCCATGGGGCCGAACGTAGCCGGGGTCATTGGATCTGCGGTTGCCGCAGGTATCATGATCATGTTCACATCGTAGTAGTGGAAGCCTCTATGCCATCTCTGTCCATCGTTATTCCAGCAAAAGACGAATCCGACGCGATTGGTGCCGTCGTCGCGCGAGCCGTCGAGGCTTACCCCGATGCCGAAGTTATTGTCGTCGACGACGGGTCCACTGACGACACGGCGAGTGTTGCCGAAGGTGCGGGCGCGAAGGTCGTGCGACATCCCGAGAGTCTCGGTAACGGGGCGGCAGTCAAGGCGGGCGCACGGGCCGCGCAGGGTGACATCATTGCGTTCATGGATGGTGACGGCCAGCACGACGCCGGCGAGTTCGGTCCATTGCTGACGAAACTCGACGACGGTTACGACATGATCATTGGCGCTCGCGATTCCGGGTCTCATGCGAACGTCGGTCGCCTGTACGCGAACGGTATCTACAATGTTGTCGCATCCTGGCTGACGGGGCGCCGCATTCCCGACCTGACATCGGGCTTCCGGGTTGCCAGGGCACATCTGTTCAAGAAGTTCCTGTACCTGTTGCCGAACGGCTTTTCCTATCCAACGACGATAACGATGGCCTTTCTGCGCTCAGGTTATCCGATTTGCTTCGAATCCATCCCGGTCGCGAAACGGATAGGCAAGAGCCATATTCGCCCGTTTCGTGACGGTCTGCGCTTCGTGGTCATCATATTCAAAATTGCGACCCTGTATTCGCCATTGAAAATCTTCCTGCCGGTCGGTGCCATGTTCTTTGTGACCGGCGCAAGCTGGTACGCGTACACTTTCTCGACGATGGGGCGCTTTACGAACATGAGCATGCTGCTGTTCGCCGCGTCAGTCATCGTCATTCTCATCGGTCTGATTTCCGAACAGATTACGGCACTGACGTACAGCAAGTCCTGATATGCGGCACGCGATCATAGTTGTCGGTTGCGATGAGCACCTCGAGGCGCCTGTGCCGAATATTCGGTTGCGTGACAACGAAACTCTGCGTGACAAGACCTGGTATGCCTGCGCGAACCAGGCAGATCCAGCGAATCTGCTCGACGACACGAAGAGCCTTCTCGTCCGCCTGATCCGGGCACCGGTGCTGGCTTATCATTTCTACCTGCTCGTCCACAATACTCGGTTGTGGAGTGGCAAACGACCGCTCGTCCTGGTGCGTGGCCGCGGATTGTCCAGCCGAGTGGCGGCGTACGCCGGCCATTGGGGAGGGGGAGACGTCGTTCTGGCGGATGGAGAAAACGAGCGCCCGCCAGGCCCGACACGATTCGTGCTCCAGGATGACGGCAGGCTGAAACTGTTTAACGAGGCGGCGGATTCATGACCAACACGCGACCAGGACTTCTTGTTTTGGCGTCAACCTTTCCTCGTTGGGCAGGTGACAAGGAGCCGCGATTCGTCGAAAGTCTTTCGCTCGAACTGGCAGACTCGTTCGACGTAGTCGTGCTGGCGCCGCACTGCCGAGGGGCTGCCAGCGAAGAAATCTTCACTGACGGCGATCGATCGGTCAAGGTGCGACGCTACCGCTACTGCATTTCGGCGTTGGAAAACCTCGCTTACGAAGGTGGAATGTTGTCGCGCGTACGCGAAAATCCATTGCGTCTCCTCCTTTTGCCCCTGTTTCTCATGGCTCAATTCATCGCCATCTTTCGACTGCAGCGGGAGTTTGGTTTCGCAGCCATTCATGCCCACTGGATAATTCCGCAAGGGCTGGTTGCCTCGACGTATCGTGTGCTATTGCGTCGTTCCCCGCCGTTGTTAATTACATCCCACGGCGGTGACTTGTACGCGCTTCGTGGCCGTTTTCTCGAGCGACTGAAGCGCTGGATCCTTGGGAGGGCAGATGCTGTGACCGTCGTCAGCAGTGCAATGCGCGGCTATTGCGAGGAGCGCGGCTTTGCACCGGGCCGAATCGAAGTACAGTCAATGGGCGTGGATCTGGAGAAGAAGTTTACACCAGGAGAGGCCGAGGCAACGCGCGACGGTCTCGTTTTCATCGGCCGCCTCGTGGAGAAGAAGGGTGTGGCCTACCTGATAGAAGCGGTGGCCATCCTTGCCGATCGCTACCCTGCATTGAAGCTGAACATTGTAGGTGACGGGCCGCTGCGTGAGTCGCTGGAAGGCCTCGCAGCAATGCTCGGTGTAGCGGACAAGGTGCACTTTGTTGGCAGTGTGCTCAACGATGATGTACCGGACTATCTCCGTGCGGCGAAGATTTCGGTGATGCCATCGGTTGTGGCTTCGTCGGGTGACCAGGAAGGCCTCGGGCTGGTTGCCGTGGAAGGGCTCGGTTGTGGTTGTGCGGTCGTGGCGTTCGACTTGCCCGCGGTCCGCGACACGATCATCGATGGCAAGACCGGCCTGATGGCGGAGCCCGAGAGTGCGGCCGACCTGGCCGACAAGATCGCGACGCTGATGGATGACGATGCGTTACGCTGCATGTTGGCAGAAGTGGGCCGGCGTCACGCGATTGAAAAGTTCAACTGGAAGGCCGTCGGCGAGAATTACTCGAATATCATTGTGGAGTTGATAGCGAATGCGCGTACTGTTCATCGGTAAACGCATCTACACAAATCGCGACGCGTACACCGAGCGATTCGGGAGGATCTACCAGCTACCGTACTGGTGGGCCGAGGCCGGACACACGGTCGACTTATGGCTCATTGATTACCACGGTGGCGACGCGGAAGAAACCCGAGACGGGGCGCTCAGGGTCGAGACGACACCAGTACTGCGCGGGCGCTTCTTCAAGCGGTGGATTGCAGCGTGTTTCAGCCGTCATAGTGCTCGCCGACCTGACATCATTGTCGCAAGCGGTGACTGCTATACAGGCCTGGTCGCTTACCTGGCAGCATTTTTCTGTGGGGCGAAGTTCGTCTTCGATGTCTATGATCGCTACGACGTATTTGAAGGCTATCGACGCCTGCCCGGTTTCGATCCGTTAACCTTCTTGCTGCGACGGTCATGGATCGCGACATTTGCCAGCCCCAAGGTGCTCGAGGATCTCAGGCCAATGACCGATCGAGCATTGCTTGTCCCGAATGGGGTAGACCTGGACCGGTTCAGGCCTCTGCCCATGCTTGAGTCGAGAAAGCAGTTCGAATTACCGGAGGAAGTTTCGCTGGTCGGGTACTTCGGCAGCATGGAGCCGGAGCGCGGCATTGAAGACCTTCTTGCAGCGGTTGCAATACTTGTTAACGGTGGAACTGGAGTCAATCTCGTCATAGGAGGCAAGGCTGATTCCGAGATCAACTTCGACTATCCGTGGTTGCATTATCTCGGAAACATCGAGTTTTCGAAGATGCCGGCGGCACTGGCTAGCTGTGATGTGTTGGCTTTGCCCTATCGTTTGGGGGCTCTTATGGATAATGGGGCCTCCTGCAAGATCGCCGAATACATTGCCGTGCAGCGGCCCGTGGTGGCAACGCGTTCTCCTAACCTGACGCAGAATTTTCCAGGGCAGGCCGAGCAACTGGATGGCCTGCTCGCGACTCCCGGTGATGCCAAAGATCTTGCGCGTTGCATCAGTGAACAGCTGTCGGCACGTCGCCTTGTCGATATGCCCGACGGATTGAGTTGGCGAGAAATCAGTCTGAACATGCTCGCCGTCCTCGAAAACCCGGGCGCGGTCGAGGGCAGCGAGTGAACATTCTGTACGTGCGCTGGTAGTCGACGAGCTATTACTCCGTGTGGATAAGGTTAGAGGCCTGGGCGTGACGAGGGCTGGAAGCGGACTGATCTTTCTGAACCAAAAAGGGTTATCCTCCACCTCGCTGGTAAGAACAAAGTAGGGATTTCATGAAGCGCATTCTTGTGATTTTCGGGACTCGTCCTGAGGCCATCAAAATGGCGCCTGTAGTGCATGCGTTGAAAAACTCCCCATCTATGGAGACGCGGGTGTGCATTAGCAGTCAGCACAAAGAGTTACTTCTTCCCGTGCTGAATTTGTTCGATATTGAGTCTGATTTTGACCTTGATGTCATGCGACCGGACCAGACGCTTACTACGATAACGGTTCGTATCCTGGAAGCACTCGAGCGTATTTACGCCGAATTCGAGCCCGATATGGTTGTGGTTCATGGAGATACAACTACAGCGTTTTCCAGTGCTCTTTCGGCGTTCTACCACAGAGTGCCTGTAGCACATGTGGAGGCCGGGCTAAGAACGTTCGATTTGATGTCTCCCTGGCCAGAAGAGCTGAACAGAAAATTAGTGGGCGGCATTGCCGACCTGCACTTCGCGCCAACTGACAGTGCTCGAGGCAATCTGTTGCTTGAGAATGTAGTGGAACGGAGTATTCATGTTACCGGCAACACAGTAGTCGATGCGCTACTGTTCATGCGACAGAAGATTCAAGATGAGTCGCAGCTACGCGCGCAGGTAGAGAAGACATTTTCGTTTCTTGATTACGACAAGAAGCTAGTATTGGTAACAGGTCATCGCAGGGAGAGCTATGGTTCGGGTTTTCAATCGATCTGTGACGCTCTGAGAGATATTGCTATCGAGTTTGAAGAAACCGTAGAGATAGTTTATCCGCTACACCTGAATCCTAATGTGAAGGAACCGGTTACTGAGCGATTGTCGGACATTTCGAACCTGCATCTGATAGATCCTACGGACTATGTACATTTTATTTACCTCCTGGAGAAGTCGCATGTCATCCTTACGGATTCTGGCGGCATACAGGAGGAGGCTCCTGCATTTGGTAAACCCGTACTGGTGATGCGGAACAAGACGGAGCGTACCGAGGCGATTGATGCCGGGAGTGCGCGGTTGGTAGGTACTGACCGCGACAGAATCTTCAATGTCGTTTCAGATTTGTTGACTCGCCCCGAGATCTACCGAGAGATGTCTCGAGTCAGCAATCCTTTTGGCGATGGCAACGCAGCTAAGCGAATCGCCAAAGCGATTGCCGGTTATCTGGGCGTGTCGTAGCCCCAGCTGATCCGCTCATTGAGTCCCGGCATCCGCAAACCGTGACGCTTCTCCCTACTCTGCACAACATTGGTACGATAGAATTCCTTGTCCTTTGGTTGAAGCAGCGCTGGTACAATTTTTCCGAGCCGCAGACTCAATTGATTTCCGCCAAAGTATGCAAATTACGTAACCATAGGTTTTAGTCCATGAAAGCTGTAATTCTCGCCGGTGGTCTCGGTACTCGAATTTCCGAAGAGTCACATCTCAAGCCGAAGCCGATGATCGAAATTGGTGGCAAGCCAATTTTGTGGCACGTAATGAAGATCTATTCTCATTACGGAATTAATGATTTCGTAATTTGCCTTGGTTACAAAGGCTATGTGATCAAGGAATATTTCGCTAACTACTTCTTGCACATGTCCGATGTGACTTTCGACATGCACGGCAACGAAATGAAGGTTCACCAGAAACACGTTGAACCATGGCGGGTAACGCTCGTGGATACTGGCGAAACAACGCTCACAGGCGGTCGGCTTAGGCGAGTAGCGAATTACATTGGCTCGGAGTCGTTCTGTCTTACATACGGTGATGGCGTCGCCGATGTTGATGTTGGTGCACTTGTTAATTTCCATAAGAAGCATGGAAACAAAGCGACAGTAACCGCAATTCAACCGCCTGGTCGTTACGGCGCTCTGAATCTGGACGGCTCTGCCGTGTCAAGTTTTCAGGAGAAACCGGCTGGTGACGGTGCATGGATAAATGGGGGATTTTTCGTCCTCGAGCCTGCAGTTCTGGACCTCATCGACGGAGATAATTGCAGTTGGGAATCAACACCGCTGATGCAACTCGCGGACGAAGGATCTCTGTGCGCGTATCAGCACAGGGGATTCTGGCAGGCGATGGACACTCTGCGTGATAAGAACCAGCTTGAGGATCTCTGGGCAACTGGCAAACCGCCGTGGAAAGTCTGGGAATGATTCAATTCGGTGATTGCTACCGTGGCAGTCGAGTTCTGATCACAGGCCATACCGGGTTCAAAGGCAGTTGGATGGCGTACTGGCTCAATGAGCTAGGCGCGGATGTTAGTGGTATCTCGCTTGATCCAGACACACAGCCGAATCACTGGGACGAGTTGAACCTGGCTGTTGGCGACCAACGTCTGGATATTCGCGACGCGGAGAGGCTCACTGCAGCGATTGAGACGATTCGTCCCGACTTCGTCTTTCACCTTGCTGCACAACCACTGGTGAGGCGCTCCTATCGAGATCCGATCGATAACTGGTCCAGCAATGTTATGGGCACGGCGCACGTTCTGGAGGCATGTCGTCATGTCGATAGTATTCAGGCTATCGTTGCCGTAACCACCGACAAGATTTATGCGAATGACGAGAGGACACAGGGCTACCGCGAGAGCGACCCACTAGGAGGGCACGACCCCTACAGTGCTTCTAAAGCGGCCTGTGAACTATTGATAGACAGCTATCGAAAAGCCTTTTTCAGCGAAAACGATTGGCCTCTTCTGGCCTCCGCGCGAGCTGGCAATGTCATAGGCGGTGGTGATTGGTCGGAAGACCGCCTGATTCCGGATTTGGTCAGGTCTGTAACGGAGTCTGAACTGTTGCTCATTAGATCGCCGGATGCGACGCGGCCCTGGCAGCACGTACTTGACTGTCTGGCTGGCTATTTATTGCTGGGTCAGCGTCTGCTCGAAAAACGCCGGGAATTCGCGGAGGCCTGGAATTTCGGCCCTCGATCAGAAGCCAATCGAACAGTTGCAGAGGTCCTAAGCGCGCTACAAGAGTATTGGCCTGACTTGAAGTGGGAGCGGACGGATGATCCTCAGCCACATGAAGCGACGCTGCTTTATCTGAACAATCAAAAGGCCAACGAGATACTGAATTGGCGACCCGTCTGGAGCCTTGACCAGGCGCTTCAGGCTACAGCGGACTGGTATCGAATATTTCACGAGCAGGGTGTGACTTCTACGGGCAAACAACTGGCGACGTATGTTGCAGATGCGCACGCGGCGGGGGCCCTCTGGGTGCACGAATGAAGATTCATCGAACGCCGATTGAGGGCCTGCTGTTGGTCGAGTCAACGCTCCAGACCGATGAGCGCGGGTTCTTCACCCGGCTGTATTGCCAAAATGAACTCGGTGACCTTGTTGGCGAACGACAAATTGTACAGATTAATCAGTCCTCCACACGAACCGTTGGCGCGGTTCGTGGAATGCACTATCAGCATGAACCGCATGCGGAAATGAAGTTAGTACGATGCATTAAGGGGAAAGTATGGGACGTCGCAGTTGACCTTCGAGCAGGTTCTCCGACCTTCCTGAATTGGCATGCTGAAGAGCTGTCTGAAGAGAACGCACATATGATGGTGATTCCCGAAGGATTCGCCCATGGATTTCAGGTGCTGGAACGAGATAGCGAGCTCGTATACTTGCATACCACGTTCTACACGCCTTCGGCGGAGGGGTGCGTTCGTCCTACAGACCCGGAACTTTCAATCGCGTGGCCCCTGGTGCCGCGGGACCTTTCAGATCGAGATCTTAATCACCCGTTATTGACCTCGGAATTCACTGGATTGGTTCTATGAATTGTCGCCATTGCGGCTCGCGATTGGAGCACACGTTTCTTGACCTTGGACATGCTCCACCGTCCAATGCATACCTGAGTGTGGAAGATCTGGGAAAACCGGAACAGTGCTTTCCTCTCAAGATCATGGCATGTACGAATTGTTGGTTGGTGCAAACGGAAGACTACGCCCAGGCGGAAGATCTTTTCTCAGCGGAATACGCATACTTCTCTTCAACCTCACCAAGCTGGGTTGCTCACGCAGAGGCTTATACCGAGGCGATGACAGACCGGCTCGGTCTTGCTGACAAAAGTTTGGTAATTGAAGTCGCATCAAACGATGGCTACTTGCTTCGAAACTTCGTGGAGAATGGTATTCCTTGTCTTGGTATCGAGCCTACTGACAGCACCGCGGACGCTGCGGAAGCTCTTGGCATACCCGTGTTGAGAGAGTTTTTTGGAGAGTCCCTCGGGCGGCAGCTTGCCAGTGAGGGTAAACAGGCTGACCTGATCGCAGCCAACAACGTTTATGCACACGTTCCGGATATCAATGATTTTACAATCGGATTGAAGGCTGCTCTGAAGGCGAGCGGTACCGTTACTTTAGAGTTTCCACATTTGATGCGCCTTCTTGAGCACACACAGTTTGATACGGTCTATCACGAGCACTTTTCCTATCTCTCGCTAAATACGGTTAGCCGCATTCTCGAGCAAGCAGGCCTAAGGATTTTCGACGTTGAAGAATTGACTACCCATGGCGGGAGTCTGCGAATATTTGGCTGTCACAATGACGACCCGAGGGCGACATCCGACTCGGTCGACAAGTTACTCAAAGTAGAAGTGGCTCGCGGACTACAAACGCGCTCCACCTATGATGATTTCCAGTCGCGCGCGGATGCGGTCAAAGACGGGCTGCTGACTTTCTTGTTAACGCAAAGGCAAGAAGGAAAGAGTGTTATTGCGTACGGCGCTGCCGCCAAAGGCAACACGCTTCTCAACTACGCCGGCGTCAAGCCTGATTTACTGCCAATGGTATGCGACGCCGCGCTCGCCAAGCAGGGGAAATTCATGCCGGGTAGCCGTATTCCGATTGTGAAACCAGGCGCAATACGCGAGATCAAGCCTGATTTCGTACTGGTGCTGCCGTGGAACTTGGCTGAGGAAATCGCTGATCAGCATTCATATATTGCAGAGTGGGGTGGGCAATTCGCCATAGCGGTTCCGACGTTGAAAATACTGAAGAGGTCGCAGTGAGCCGCATCCATTACACCAAGCCTTCTATAACGGATCTGGAGGTGCAATACGCCAGTGACGCGGCCCGAAACGGTTGGGGCGAGCGCTGCTACGAATACATCAATCGCTTTGAAGAAGCCTTCAGAAGTCATCTCGGAGTGAAATACGCCATTGCTACTTCCAGTTGCACCGGCGCATTGCATATGGGAATGGCCGCACTTGGGATCGAGCCTGATGACGAAGTGATTATGGCGGATACTAATTGGATCGCTTCTGCCGCACCAATAGTGCATCTAGGTGCTAAACCGGTTTTCGTGGACATTCTTCCCGATAGCTGGTGCATC
>CAZKZE010000045.1:0-23445 GCA_964557165.1 uncultured Woeseiaceae bacterium | reverse complement strand
ATTGCGTCGCTCGGGCAGAGAGGTGACGAATACGGAATGCGCCCGAATCTATGGAAACGTAGCTCGGGCGCATTTTTTTACGGTGCAGGGCGACAATACTAGCCATTCCAACTGACCTGGAGCGGACGGTCGTCCCAGTGGCAAGTTTGGGTCAGAATTAGCCGCCCAATTCGATTCAGTGCTTCGATCGGACTATCCGCCAGTGTGAATTATGTCACGTTCTTGCTCGTCGGCATTGGGTACGTTGGCTGTATGTGGATTCCACGTACAGTTTATGAAGCGCTTCCCGCCGCGTATGTTGCGATCGGCGTCGCGATGATATTGCTTCTTGTCTATCTGGCTGAAGCTAGTCTGCAAGCGGTTTTGTACGGCGTCGTTGCCGTGGCTTGCCTTGTGGCCGGTCCCGTTGTTCATCGAAAACGGGTATCAGCACGCCGGAAGATCAATGAGAATAGGCACATTGGCGACGCTGACCGCCCGCCAGAGACCGGCAACTCCTGACCCAAACTCCTCGCCGCTCAGTCAATTGGGATCGAACTACCTGCTCGACAGCAGCTGGTCGACGTACTTGAATGTTGCGTCCGATCCGGTATGAACCAGCCAGAACAGGGCGTCTTCACGTACGTCCATGTCTACGTTGCTTCCCTGCACGATCTCCAGGAGAAGCGCATCGCTATCTTCCAATGAAAGTGGCCCGAGATCGGTCACTTGCTCCTTCGGGCCTTTGTCGCAGCTGGCGTCGTAAGCCCGAATTCGCACAGGGCCGCCATTCTCACTGCGCACGTAGATCGTCAGTTCCCCGGACATGTCGCCGCAGCACGATGAACCCATATTCACCGGGCTGTCGACGCTCCACCTGTACCAGCCGTCGGCCTTCTCGAATGTCGATGCGGTTGCGGGACTGTTGAGAAGCGCGAGTACGAGCAAGCCCAGGAACACTACCTTCAGGGCCCGCATCACTCTGTGCCTTCCAGGGCGGAGTCGATCAGGTCCCACACCTCGTCACTGCCCATCATGACGAGGTACTCGAGCAGTTCGCGTTTCTCGCTCGCGTCGTCGGTATTCCTGTAAAGCTCAAGTACGCTGGCGTCATCACCGGAAATGAGCAGGCCATCCAGCGCCGCTTCTTTCACGTCCTCGTCGGCCGCGCTTCTGTACAAACCAATCAGTGTAAGCCCGACTTCATCGCCGCCCACGATGCCCAGGGCTTCGATCGCCTGAATCTGCATCTCCGGATTGCTGTCATCCATCGCCAGTTCCTGCAACGTCTCTGCATCACCCGAAATCGCATAGGCTTGAATCAGGGATTCGGAGAGCCCGGCCCGGCCGCGCAATTCGCGCAACTGGTCGTGGGCGCCCATCGCGCCGAGCATTTGAACGGCGTCAGAAAACTCTTCTTCATCCGCAGTATTAGCGGCAATCTGGAACACGGCGTCGGTATCATCCGCGATCAGGTAGGCCTCGAGAACGGCATCACGCACATCGGCGTCGCCGCTTGCGTAGATGTCACCGAGACCTGCGAGCGCCTCGCTGTCGCCACCGATGCCGATCATGCGAATGGCTTCTGACTGTAACTCACCCTGCGAGTCGCGCGCGTAGGCGACCAGTCGGGCCTGCGATTCCGGTGTGTCCATCTGGCTCAGTATGAACAAAGCACGTTCCTTGAGTTCGATGCTGTTGTTGCCCGAGAGCACCTTGTCCACGATCGGCAATGCGCGCTCCGGCGGGGCCGTGATAAGCGCTTCGAGTGCGGCCATCTTGAGGCTGTCCTGCTCTTCAGCGTCGCTCGACTGGGCGAGTGCGGTCGTGGAAAACAGGACAAGGACAAGGGCGGTAGCAAGTTTCAAAAAGTTCTTCATGGGTGTTCCTTAAATCATGTGGTCAGTGAATCATCAGATGATTCAGCCGCAAGTTTGGTTAGCACGACGTTCAACTCGAACGCGAGCTGGGAGAGCAGGGCCTCGGCTTCAGCCGGTTCCAAATCCTCAGCGGCGAGCTGCAGGAGCACCGGTTCCAGCGCGCGCAGGACGCGCGCGAGTCGTGGTGAGTTGCTGTTGTTGGCGGCACTTTCAAACAGCCTGTTCTGCTCGATGATTTGCAGCACGAGGAGCGTTCGGTCGGCCGAATCGGGCAGGCTGAGGAGTTGTTCGCGGCTATCGCGGAAGTGCACCTGTACGCCGCGCGATAAAGAAGCGGGCACACCTTCGCCGGGTGTGGGCGTGTCCGCGACCTGGATACCCGGCATGTGGTCGTTCGAACCGTCATCCCCGATGAAATAGCCGATGCCTATACCAAGGGCCAGCGTCGCGGCGATGGCCATACCAAGAAATATCGAGGCCGGATGCCAGGATGATGCAGGCGCCTGCGTCTTGCCGCGTTCGATGGCGGCGGCACTATCGATAGCATCGTGCCATTGCTGTTTCAGATGGGCGGGCGCCGGGTGTAAATCGTCCCGGTGTGCCTCAACAAGATCGTCGATTCTGTCGTTCATAGCGACTGTCTCTTCATGTGATTCATATCAACTCGTAATTTCCTGACCGCACGAAATACGGCTTGTTTGACGCGTCCTTCATCAATATCCAGTTCCTCCGAGATCTCCCGGACGCGCCATTGCTCCAGGTGTTTGAGCACGAAGCAAATGCGTTCGACCTCAGTCAGGCGGGCGAGCGCCTCGGCTAAGTGGCTCTCGAGTTCATGGTCCAGGAGCGACTGGTCGGGGCCGCTATCCAGGTCCTCGACGTCGCTCTCGAGCGCCTCGAACACGCCTGGCCGCGATTTGCGCAGCAGGTTTAACGCCGCATTGATCGCGATACGATGAATCCAGGTGTCCAGTCGCGAGGTGCTGCGAAACTGGTCGCGCTTATTCCACGCATTGAGCAAAGCATCCTGTACCGCGTCAGCCGCCAGGTCGGGGTTTCGCGTGATCTTCAGGCACGCCGAGTACCACCGGTCCGAGCGATCAGTTATCGCACGATGAAAATCCGCCTGGGACGGCACGCCGCCAATAGTCATAACTGCCGCCATGTGATATTGGATGCGGCGGCGGTCAAAAACGTTAGCATTTCAGAGTGCACTGCCGGCCGCATGGCCTGACGACCAGGCCCACTGGAAGTTGAAGCCACCGAGATGGCCTGTGACATCGACCACCTCGCCGATAAAGTACAGCCCTGGCTGTTTGTGGCTTTCCATCGTTCTTGACGACAGCTCATCGGTGTCGACGCCGCCGAGTGTCACTTCCGCAGTGCGATACCCTTCAGTCGCCGCGGGCCGGACTGTCCAGGCATTAACTACCGCCGCAATGCGGGCAAGCGCGTTGTTACCGATCTCTACCAGCGGAGTGTCTGCGAACTCCGACCACAGGATCTCCTGGAATTCGGCCACGAGGGCGCGGGGCAGGAGCTTCGAGAGAACGGTGCGTAGCAGGGACTGCGGATGTTGCCCCTTCGCTGCGAGCAACAGTTCGGTGGCGTCTTGTCCCGGCAGCAAATCGATTTCGATCGCGTCGCCCGGACTCCAGAAGCTGGATGCCTGTAGTACGGCGGGACCGCTCAGCCCACGGTGCGTGAACAGCATATCTTCGGTAAATGACTTGCCATTCGCCGTGACGGTCACGCGAGTACCGACCCCGGAGAGCCTGCCCATGAGTTCGTGCAGCGAGCCCGTGAACGTGAAAGGCACGAGACCAGCTCGCGTGTCGTAAACGTCGAGGCCGAACTGTTTCGCGACGGTGTAGCCGAAGCCGGAGGCACCCATCTTCGGGATGGACAAGCCGCCGGTCGCGATCACAAGCGCATCTGAAGTGAACGTTGCATCTTCAGTTTCGACGATGAATTGGTCGGCGCGAGAAATCCTGGCTGGAGGACAATCCGTCAGTATGCGCACGCCAGCGTCATCGCATTCCTTGAGCAGCATGGTGACAATGTCTTTCGATGAGTTATCGCAGAACAGCTGACCGGCCGTCTTCTCGTGATAAGGAATCCCGTGTTTCTCGACGAGTGCGATGAAGTCGTGCTGCGTGTAGCGCGAAAGCGCGGACTTGCAGAAATGTGGATTGTGCGACACGAAGTTGGCAGGTTCACACCAGAGGTTCGTAAAGTTGCAGCGCCCACCACCCGACATGAGTATCTTCTTGCCGACCTTGTTGGATCCCTCGAGTACGATGACATCGCGACCGCGCCTGGCGGCCGTAATCGCGCACATCAGGCCAGCGGCACCGCCGCCGGCTACGAGGACATCGGCATTCGTCATGCCGGCAGGATAACAGGGGGTCTGGACGCGAACGAGGCCGACGGCGGATCCGTCGCTTGATTATCGCATCCGGTCAACCAGGGTCAGATGATGTCTATTTCGCCCGGAACCAGCCCGTCAGGGACACTCGTGGCTCAAGCGCGAACGGCGCTATGAACGTGACCGAATGAATGTGCCGTACGTCGAACAATGACATCGTATTGAACTTCGGCGCCCAGGCATCGCGTGGTGTACCGTCTTCCTCGAAGAACTGCAGTAAACCGCCCCAATCCGGGTGCCAGTTCTTGCTGAAGGCGAGGACGTACGCAAAGCGACGCTGCTCGTTCGTGTTCTCATCGCGGTGTCGCGTCAGGAACTGGCCCGGCGTGAAACGCGTGTACTGTGCGTCGGCACTCTTCAGTTCGTCGTTACCGGTAATTTCCCGGATGAAGGACAGCATCTCCTCACCGTTCAGGTACTCGAACACACTGTGCAGGAACTGCATTTTCTCGTCGCTCGTGTCATCGAGCTTCTGTGCCATCAGGTAGCCGCTATAGAAGAAACCGACGCCTTTAGATGCCGCGTCAAGCAGCTTGCTCTGAAACTCGCGGAATTGTTCCTGATCGAACTTTTGCATTTCCTCCGATGGAATCGTGACGTTCTTGCCATCGATATGCGCAACGAACTTAAACGGGACGTCGTTAATGCAGGCAGTACGAATGCGCTCCGCAATCTCCGGATCGAGTACGTTCTCGATCCGGATGCGGCCATCCTCACGAAATTTTGCGGCCAGTTCAGCCTTGTCCAGGTTCGGGTTCAGCATGTCACTTCCGATACGCTGGTGGCTTGTCCGACTGCAGGTAGCGATCGCGTAGCAGCGTCTGGCGGCTGACCATCGGTACGGCGTCACCGTTTATGTAGACCGCCTCGGGATAGTTGGTCAGCTCGAGCGGATCCCCCGGCCAGATCACGACATCCGCGGATTTACCGGCTTCGAGGCTGCCTGTCATCCCCGCCACGCCAAATATCTCGGCCGGTGTCAGAGTGATCGCACGCAACGCGGCGTCCCAGTCAAGCCCGTGAGAAACGGCGATGCCTGCCGATTGCGTCATGTTGCGGGCATTGTGTGTCTGGGCGTCGCCATCGGCGATGGCGACCTTGACGCCGGCATTGATGAGAATAGACGCACTTCCAAAACGTGCATTGATGTCATCGAAGCTGCCCGGCAGATTGGCTGCAGGTCCAACGATTACCGCGATGCGTGCCGCGGCCAGCTCATCGGCGAGCATCCAGGCTTCGGAGCCGCCCAGGATGATTGCCGTGACACTGTACTCATCGACGAAATCGATTAGCACTTCGATGTCACTGGCTCGATCGATGCCGATAATCATCGGTGTATTGCCGTTGACGACGCCTTGCAGTGCCTCAAGGTCGTTGACGCTATGCACGTAGTCGCGACGCATGCCGCGCTCGAAGTCCCCTTTGTGCTCGCGAAAGTCGAGTGCTTCGTCCAGTGCATTGCGCAAGGTCAGCCATGCAGCCGTGCGGGTACCGCCCGACAGCGCGCTGCCAAATTCACCAAGGGCGACGACCATCGCCGCCCCGCGCTGATCGAGAACATCGCCGTCACCCAGGTTAACAATCGCGGCCAGGCCGGCGAGGATATGGCCGGATCCGCTTTCGTCCGGGTAGCCAGGCGTGGGTGCCACAACGGCACGTGTAACGCCTTCGATTCGATTGATAGGGATCAATGTAGAACGCGGGTTGTAGGCGTCGGCGACATCGAAACCGGCGGTGAACTGCGTGCCGCGCTGCGCGTAGTCGAGCGGGCCGGCCGAGAACCCTACCTCAACCAGTCCGAGCTGCCCGAACGGGGAGAACAACCCAGGCGTGACGATCTTGCCCGCCGCGTCGATCGTTTTCGCGCCGTCCGGAACGTCCACGTCTTCACCGACCGCGGCGATGCGGCCGTCGACAATCAAAACGGTGCCGTTCTCTATCGTTCCCAAAGGGCTGACGGTGTGTATCTTGCCGCCAACAATGGCGGTTGTGTCTGCCGCTGCCGGGAGCATGAGTGCGAGCAGGGCGAGCGTCGTAAGTAAGCGGCTCATTGCGCACCTCCCGCGGCGGCTGCGGTGCCAAGCGTGAAGTCTGTCACCGGGTTGAGGGCATCGTTGCCAAGTTCATAGGCGAGCGCGCCATCGATATAGACGCGTTCGGCTCTTGTGTACACACTGAACGGGCTGCCATCCCAGATGACCACGTCGGCCATCTTGCCGGCTTCGAGTGTGCCGGTCTGCTCCAGGATGCCTAAAGATTTCGCAGCATTCCGGGTGTTCCACAGGATGGCGCGCTCCGGGGCGATGTCGATACCCACTCTTGCTGCGGCACCCATGACTTTCGCCGTTTCCTGGGTCAGACGCTGGATCCCGATCCCCGAATCCGAATGCATGACCGTGCAGGCGCCAGCCCGGTCGAGAATTGCGGCGTTCTCGCGAATGCCGTCGTAGGCTTCCATCTTAAAGCCCCACCAGTCGGCCCAGATGGCTGCGCAGGTATCCGCTTCCGCCAGCAGGTCCGCGATTTTGTAGGCCTCTACGGCGTGGTGGAAGGTGCCGACCTTGTAGCCGAACTCCCTGGCAATATCGAGCATGACCGACATTTCGTCGCCACGGTAGCAGTGGTTGTGCACGAGAATCTCGCCCTCAAGAACGCCCATGAGCGTCTCGAGCTTGAGGTCGCGTTTCGGCATTTCGCCCTGGCCCTTTTCAGCCGCTTTGATCTTGTCGCGGTATTCGGCGGCGTCAATCCAGGCCGCCCGGTAACCCGCGACATTGCCCATGCGCGTGCTCGGCGCCTGGCCGCGGCCCCCATAGACGCGTTTCGGGTTCTCACCGCAAGCCATCTTCATTCCGTATGGCGCGCCCGGGAACTTCATATCCATGACATTGCGTCCCGGAACATTCTTGAGGGTCACGCCGCGGCCGCCAACCAGGTTGGCCGAACCGGGCAGGATCTGCATTGCCGTTACGCCACCGGCGAGTGCTGTCGTGAATCCGGGGTCATGCGGCCAGACGCTGTGCTCGGCCCAAACCTCGGCCGTGACAGGCGCTGTCGCCTCATTACCATCCGAGTGAGACTCCGTGCCCGGAGACGGGTAGACGCCCAAATGCGAATGCACGTCGATGATTCCGGGTGTTACCCATTTGCCCGTTGCGTCGACCACGTCCGCGCCAGCTGCGTTCAGCCCGGTCCCGATCTCGGCAATCTTGCCGTCGACCAGCAGGACGTCTGCGTTCTCGAGCCGCTCTCCTGTTCCGGTCAGTACCGTTGCGCCGGTGATCAGCGTCGCTTGTGATGGCAGCGGCTCATAGCGGCTGTCGAACGCGGCCGGGCCGTCGTCCGCGTCGTCATGGGTGCAGCCGGCTGTTAGTACTGCACAAGCTGTAATGGCCGCCAAGGCGGCAATCGATTGTTTCACTGGATTCCCCCAATCTCTAGGTTCGGATTGTTTGGCCTAACTATACTACTCAGCGGGTTTGTCGCGCAGGTCGAATTCGCCAAGGTGTGGCGAGGCGAGAATCGTTTCTCGTTGTTCGGCCATGTCGTTCTCGATGTCCGCGACGATTTGCTGGAATTCCGGCGTGCTGCGTAAGCCATCCAAAGCCGGATTGCTCAGACCCCACTGCCAGCTCATTCGCCAGCCACTATCGAGAGCCTCTCGCAGGGTCCCGAGCGCGAGGTCTGCTTGTCCCGCCAGTGCGAGTAGCCGGACATCCACGATGCCGAGAGCGTATCCGTGGACACCTTCCGGCTGAGTGTTTCGGTACCAGGTCAAGGCGGCGTCGTTGATCTCTGTCGCCCTGTCCGATTGGCCTGCCTGTCGCAGCAGCCAGGCCAGGTTGGCTGCGATCGCGATATTGCCCGGAGAGATTTCAGGTACCGACGTAAACAGCTTGGGATGCATGCGTTGATAAATCTCGATGACGTCGTCGAAGCTGCCGTCCTGAACAGCTGCAGTGCCAATCGTTCTCAGGAGTACTTCGTGCGAGCCCCATCGATTGCCGAAACCGTCGCTCATGTTGCTCGTCGCCAGTTCGAGTGCTTCATCCAATTGCCCGCGCGCGGAGAGGATCTGGATTCTGCACTTGACCACGACCGGCTCGCCGGCGCCGAACGATTCAGCGCGCGCCATGTAGCGATCAGCCAGTTCCTCGGCACCAAGATCGTTCAGGAATACGGCTGCGTGTGCCCAGGTTTCGTAGTCACCGGGACCTATCTCTATCGATTTCACGTACCAGGGCCAGGCCTCATCGAAGCGACCGCGCCAAAGATTGGCTTGCAACATGACCACGTAGCCCTGGATGTTCAGGGGGTCGAGTTCACGCATGCGATTCGCCATTTCGATATTCGCGTCCGGGTCTCCGAGTTTCATTTCGACCCGGCCGAGCTGGAACATGATGTAGGGCGACAGGGGGTCGAGTTCCAGTCCGGCCTTCAGGATTTCGCGTGCTTCGGCAAGCCTGTCATTCAGGCTGAGAAATGCCCCGTAGCCTTCGTGAACGAGACCGCTTCTTGGCGATAGTCTCAGCGCTTCCCTGAGGGATGCCTCGGCGGCGGCTGTATCACCGGCGGCCGCCTGGATTCTCGCGTGAACCGCGTGCGCTTCGCCGTTGCCGGGCTCGAGCGCCAGCGCCGTTCTGATTGCCGGCCCTGCGCCGTCCAGGTACTCGTCCATGCCGATTGCTCCGGTCCCGAACAGCTCGCTACGAACGTAAGCCAGTCCTACCCACGCCTCCGCGAAAGACGGGTCGAGCCTGACGCTATCCTCGAGATAGGCTACGGCCTGCCGCATTGCCTCGTACGTTTGTCGTTTGGCAAGCTGCATGGCGAGCAGATAGTTCTCGAGTGCCTTGGTATTTGTCGTGGGCACATCGCTCAGCTTTTGCTCGTCGTCCGGGGATAGTTCGGCCTGCAGTGCGCGCGCGATGGTTCGCGCAATGTCGCTTTGCACCTCGAAGACATTCTCGGCGGTCAGCTCGCTGTCATAGGTGTTGGCCCAGAGGTGGCCTTCCTCGGTGGTATCGATGAGCTGCACATTGATACGCAGCCTGTCGCCGGCACGTTGCACCTGTCCTTCGAGTACTGTGGCGACGCCCAGCAATGCGCCGATCTCATTAATACCCAGGTTCGGGTCCAGTCGCTCGACGGATGTACGGGAAATCACCTTCATGTCGCCGAGCCTTGAGAGAAGCGTCAGGAGTTCGTCGTGCAAGCCGCCTGCGAAGAACTCCGCATTCTCCTCACTGGCGCTCTGGTTCTTGAACGGCAGCACGGCTATGGATTGATCGGCAACGACGATCGACTGTTGCACAGGGGCATCCGTGCGCAGGAAGTCCTTGACGAGCAGGAACCCGACTGCGGCGACAAGAAGACCGATAATCAGGTAGTTGATCTTCTGGCCCGTGTCGCTTGTTATCGACTGGCCCTCGGGTACTTCGGCCGTCCGGACCACGCCATCCGGTGTCAGCTCGAATGCCCAGGCAAATATCAGGGCGACGGGCAAGCCCAGGATCAGGAATGCCACCAGCAAGGTAGGTGTCCAACTGGGCAGGAGCAGCGCGGGGAACATCACGTCGCCGATCTGCATTAGCAGCCAGCTGACGACGATGTAGATGATCGCGACGCGGAAGACATTGCGCCGCTTCAGTTCCTGGACGAACGATCCAGACATTTGGCCCCCAAAATTTTCTTCAAGCATAGCAAGAACGGCTATGATGTGGCGGTATGTTCAAGCGACTGATTATCTTTCTTGTCCTGGGCCTGGTGGGGATCAGCGGCTGCGGTCCAGAGAGCGACCCCTGGGACCCGACCATGCAGCGTTACACGCTGAAACACGATGGCCTGGGTCGTGAATATTTCGTCTTCTTGCCGTCGACTTACGATGGTGAGATGGAGCACCCGGCCGCAATATTCCTGCATGGCTATGGCGGGACGGCGACGGGAACCGAAGCCGAGGTCACGCAGGGGCTGAATCAGTACGCGGAGGAATACGGCTATGTCATGGTCTACCCGCAAGGAACATGGTTCATGGCGAGCGTAGACGGCGCCGAGCCCTGGGAGGTAACGTCCTGGAACCACATTTCCGGTGGCCTGGACGAAGGACCCGCCGGTCCGCTCTGCACGCCGGATGCCGACAAGGTGCCCTGTCCGCCCGAGTGCGGCGCCTGTGGGAAGTGCGGATGGACGTCCTGTAATGACGATATTGGCTTCCTCAAGGTGTTGGCAGGTGTTGTTACCGAGAACTTCGCGGTGGATACGAAACGACTCTACGTCTCCGGATTCAGCAACGGCGCGATGATGGCGAACCGCATTGCTTGTGAAGCATCCGAGCTGTTTGCGGCGGCGGCGCTGATCGGCGGGCGCGTCGAACCCGGCTTCGAGTGCGCGCCAACGCGCCGACTGCCGTTGTTGCAGATCAATGGGGGTGCCGACGAGGTTGTGCCCCACGATGGCCGCGTTAGTTCGAGTGGCTGGTTCTACGCGAGCACCACGTCAATAACCCGCCATTGGAACGAGGGTGAGGCTTGTGGCGTCGAGCTCGAAGACTGGTCCGCACCCGTCATCGAAGGAGAGAACGTGCAGTGCACAATCGCGTGCGGTGATACGGTGCATCCGTCGATCGATTGCCTGTGGCCGGACGGTGATCATCGATGGCCGGGTACTCCAGGTATTCGCGGCAGCGATGGCTATTGTGCCAGTGAGTTACAGGCGGCGAGCATGCCCGACCAGACCATCTGTATAGAACCGGAAGAACGCACCAATTTTTGGGGATCTCAACTGTTGTTCGAGTTCTTCGATGAGCACCAGGGAGAAGAAGAATGAGAAATGGTTTCAGGGCACTTGTTGCCTTGTTCGTCGTCATGCAGTCAGGGGGGTGTGGTAAAGAAGCACCTGAACAGGCTGTCACAGCCAACAATGATGTTGGCACGACGTCGGAGTTCGTGTGGTTGGCCCAGGGAACGCCGGCCGGTGAGTCGACCGTCGTACGCACAGGTGATGGCAAGGAAACGGTCGAGTCGTTCGTGCACTGGAACAACCGCGAGTACCGCGTGAAATCCGAACTGCAGCTGGATGCTGAAGGCATGCCGGTCGCGCAACGGATCACGGGCATATCGCCATTTGGCGCGGGTATCGACGAGTCCTTTTCCTACGAGAATGGCGTCGCAAGCTGGAGCACGGCTGGCGAGAGCGGTAGCGTGACGACGGACGACCCCGGCTTCTATCTGCCGACCGAGTTCGGTTCGCTGGGCGTGACGACCCTGGTGCAGGCGGCGCTCAAGAAAATGGACGGCGAGCTCGCGATTCTCCCGTCCGGCACTGCGCGCGTTGAGAAACTCAGGACGGCTGATGTTGAATCGCCGGACGGCACGCAAACGCTGTCGCTCTATGGGATCTCGGGCCTCGGATTTACACCTTTTTATGCGTGGTTCGACGAGAACATGGAAGTGGCTGTGCTCGATTTCGGCGGCTTCATGGGCATGTATCCGAAAGGCTGGAGCTCGGATGTCCTGGATCAGCTCAGCACCATCCAGATTGCCGAGGACGCGGCAATGATCGAGCGTATTTCGGGTGACCTTGCCTATGTTCTCGATGCGCCTGTGCTGTTCGAGAATGTCGACGTCGTCGATGTAGAGAATGGGGTCCTGCTCGAAGACCATCATGTGCTTGTCGCCGACGGCAAGATCGCGGCAGTATCGGCCGACCCAATCGATGCAGCGGATGCGAAACGGATCGATGGTACCGGCAAGTCGCTGATGCCGGGCATGTGGGACATGCACGGTCATTTCGGTTTATCGGATGGTGTGTTGAATATCGCCGGCGGCATTACCAGCGTGCGTGATATTGGCAGCGTGCATGAACAGATCATGGAGCTGACGGCCAAGCACGACTCGGGCGAAGTCATCGGGCCGAATACTTACCGTTCCGGTTTTATCGACCAGGCGAGCCCCTACGCAACGGGCGATACGGTCGAGTCGCTCGAAGAGGCGCTCGAGCGTGTCGACTTCTATGCCGAGAACGGCTACATGCAGATCAAGCTGTACAGCTCGATCGAACCGGATTGGGTCGACGATATCGCGGCCCGCACGCACGAACACGGCATGCGCCTGTCAGGACATATCCCCGCATTCATGTCGGCCGAGCAGGCGGTACGCGCCGGTTACGACGAGATCCAGCACATCAACATGGTATTCCTGAACTTCCTGGCCGGCGACCGCGAAGACACACGTAAGCAGTTGCGGTTCACGTTGTACGGCGATGAGGCTGGCGCACTGGATCTCGATAGCAAAGAGGTCGAAGACTACATTGCGCTGTTTGTTGAGAAAGGCACGACGATCGACCCGACGGCAGCCATTTTCAACACGCAACTGGTGCATCATGCGGGCAACCCGGACCCGACCTTTGCGGCGGTAGCCGAGCATCTTCCGGCAACTATCGCGCGCGGGCTCTACAAGCCCGAAATGGATATGGGAGACAAGGTCGAAGAATGGACCGCCTCGGCCGTCGCACAAGCGACGATGATCAGGAAACTCCATGAAAATGGGGTGCAGATTGTGCCGGGCAGCGATCACATGGCGGCGTTTACGATTCATCGTGAACTCGAGCTTTACTCCGAGGCGGGGATTTCGAATGCTGACGTATTGAGAATTGCGTCACTCGATTCCGCACGCATCATCGGTGTCGACGACAGAACCGGTTCAGTCACGGTTGGCAAGGATTCCGACCTCGTGCTGGTCGCGGGCAACCCAATCGAGGACATTTCGGCGATCCGTCACGCCACGCTCGTCATGAAAGGCAATACGGCGTACAAGCCCGATGAGCTTTACAAGGTCGTCGGGGTCAAACCGTTCCTGGCGTCGGAAACGCTATAGCGGGCAAGGCCAACTGACGGTGCATGCTACCTTTCGCTAATGGACATTACTGCCCTCGACAGTCTGCGTATTGTACTCGACCCTGTTGGACAGGCCGGCGTCGCGCTCTCGTTGATGCTCGTCATGTTCAGTGTCGCTCTCGGCTTACGCATCGACGATTTCGCGTTCCTTCGCGACAAGCCGCTGCTGTTTGCGGGTGGCGTTGTCTCGCAGGTGGTCATCCTGCCACTCGTGACGTTTCTACTGATCCTCGCGATCAAGCCAGCAGCCTCGGTTGCACTCGGAATGATCGTGGTTGCCTGTTGCCCCGGTGGCGCCGTTTCCAACCTTCTCACGTATCTGTCGAGAGGCAATGTCGCAGCGTCGGTTGCGTTGACCGCCACGTCGAGCCTCCTGGCGGCCATCCTGACGCCTGCGTCGATACTGTTCTGGTCGCACGCGTACGAACCGACGGCGACATTGTTGAAGACCCTGGACGTCAGTCCGCTCCTGTTCCTGGCGCAGACGACGTTCCTGCTCGCGGTGCCCTTGATTCTCGGCATGGTCGTCGCGGCGAAAGCGCCGGATGTCGCGAAGCGAATTCGGAAACGTACGACGATCCTGGGCGTCTCGGTACTGGTTGGTGTGATCATCTACGGCATTGCATACTTCTTTCCGATTCTGCTTCCAGCGCTGTCGTTGCTGGGCGGAATTGTCGTCCTGCACAATGCCCTGGCGTTCGCGACCGGTGCATTGGCAGGTCGATTGCTGTCAAGCGTCCCGGCCACCCGTCGAGCCCTGACGTTTGAGATCGGCATCCAGAATTCCGGGCTGGCACTCGTGATCTTGCTGAGTCAGCTCAAAGGCCTTGGCGGGGCAGCCGCAATCGCCGCAGTCTGGGGCGTCTGGCATCTCATCGCGGGAGGCCTGCTGGCGCTGTTCTTCAGGCAGTTCGACCAATACTTCCCGAGCAGAAGTGCGCTGGATACTCCCGAGTAGTGCATCCCTCGAGGTACCTGGCCGACCGGTGCGCCAGCATTGTGTCTTGTACGGATGACGGCTTCGCACCGATCTGCGCTAGAGTCGTGGGCCTCGGTTAGGCAAGAATCAAGAGGCAGCTATGCATATTTCTGTACTGGGTGCGGGTGCCGGCGGCACCGCTGTGGCGTTCGACTGTGCATCTCACGGGCACACGGTTCGCTTGTTCGATTTCGAGCAGTTCCCCGACAACATCGCGACGATCGCAAAGCAAGGTGGAATCCATGCCGAGGGCGATATCGCCGGATTTGGCGAGATAGCCTACTCGGGCCACGACATCGACGAGGCGCTGCGGGATGCAGAGCTCATCTACGTCGTTGGTCCTGCGTACAGCACCGAACCGTTCGGCGAAGCGGTTGCCGGCAAACTGAAAGCCGGGCAGGTAGTGATAGTAACGCCCAGTTCCTGTGGCGGTGCCCTGGCGTTCAAGCGATCGGCGGGGCTGGCGGTGGACGATGATGCCGTTCGTGTTGCCGAGACATCCACGTTGCACTATGCCGTGCGGCTGACGGAGCCGGGTAAAGTCCACGTATTCCTGAAGCTCAAGGCAGGTAACCTCCTGGCCGCGCTGCCTGGCAGTCATACGGGCGAAATCCTGGACCTCATCGCCGATGTTTACCCGAGCATGGAGCCGGCCGAGAGCGTACTGCAGACAAGCCTGCAAAACGCGAATCCGATTATTCATCCCGCGGTGACCCTGAGTAATGCCGCACGCATCGAGATGACCGGTGGCGACTTCCTGTTCTACGAAGACGGTGTCAGCGACTCGGTCGGTCGCCTGATCGAGGCGACGGATAAGGACCGCATTGCTGTCGGCAAGAAGCTGGACATCATCGTGCTAGCAGACCCGGAAATGGGCATGCGCCAGGGCTACATGCTGGAGGCCAACTACGGTTCCGGCTACCGCAAGGCACCCGGATTCATGGGGATTGGTGCCCAACCGCAGCTCGATCACCGCTACCTCAATGAAGACGTCGGCTACGGGCTCGTATTTATGTCTGAGCTTGGCAGGCAGATCGGTGTGGCGACGCCGGCCATAGACGCAGTTATCAGCGTCGCGTCGATCGTGATGGCGCGGGACTACCGGGGAGAAGGCCTCAGAACGCCGGCATCGCTGGGTATCGCGGACCTCTCGGCCGCCGAACTCGCGGCGCTGTAGGGCTTCTAGTAAGGGGTACAAGACTTTTTGTCAAAGAAACTTGACATCATGCGCCGAACTGCCTATTATTAGGTCAAGTTTACTTGACATTAAGACAATGGAGTTTGACAGATGAACGATTCAAAGGCCGATGGCAACGACTGGGCCGCCAGCAGCAACAGGAATACGACCCGTCTCAAGGTCTGGACGGCGGCCTGGGTCCTGACCACCGCGATCGCCGCATTTGGCCCGAAACTGGTCTGGGATTTCGCGACCTTGCCGACAATCGGCGCGCAGCTCCTGAACCTGGGGACGGGCGTCGGCATGATCATAGCGACCAGCCGCTACGTGCAGGGGCTGGACGAACTGCAGCAGAAGATATTCCTCCAGGCCGGCGCCATCACGTTGGGTGTGGGGCTCGTGTGCGGACTTAGCTATGACTTGCTGGAAGACGTACGTTTGATCTCTTTTGAGCCGGAGATCTCACACCTCGTCGTCCTGATGTGCGTCACCTTCCTCGTGGGAACGATCGCCGGCCACCGGCGCTACCGATGAATAACCGGCTGAAAGTACTCCGCGCGGAGCGTGATTGGACCCAGGCACAGCTTGCCGCCGAGCTGGCGGTCTCCAGGCAGACCGTCAACGCCATCGAGAAGGGCAAGTTCGACCCCAGCTTGCCACTCGCATTTAAGGCCGCTCGCCTGTTCGGGCTGTCGATCGAAGACATTTTTCAGGACGACGCGGGGCGCTGATACGCGACGGATTGTAGAATATGCCGGGTTCAGCAAGGTTGACCGGGAAAGCAAGTTCGGCCAGTGTGCCGTCTGGCTTTGGGTGAAGGTAACAGGTGGTCCGGTTTGAGTAGCAGCGACGATCCGCAAATAGACCTCGGCGAATTTCGTCGTGCGTTGAGCTGTTTTGCCACTGGCGTGGCCGTTGTGACGACGTTGGACCGTAACGGCGAGCGTGCCGGAATGACGATCAGCAGTTTTAACTCGGTCTCGCTCGACCCGCCACTGGTGCTTTGGAGTATTGCAGACGATGCCCACAGCTACGATGCATTCGTGAATGCCGAGTACTTCTCGGTCTGTATTCTCACCATAGAGCAACAGGAGTTGTCCGCCCGTTTTGCGACGCGGGGCGCCGACAAGTTTGAAGGACTGGACTGCCGGGAAGGGTTGCACGGCGCGCCGGTGCTTTCCGACTACGCGGCGTGCTTTGAATGTCGTACCGAGCATATCTACCCAGGCGGCGACCATAAGATCATTGTCGGCCGGGTCCTGCGCATGGAAGATCGCGAGAGAGAGCCTCTCATTCTTTCGCGTGGACGGTTTCTAAGCAGAAGTTAGTCGTTGCTCGATTGGGTCTTTCTGAGCATATCGCGAAGTCCGACGATCACCATGTCGGCCAGAGAGCCTGCGACGAAGACCTGGAACAGTGCGAGGACCCTGCTTTCGGCAAGCTCGATTACGGGCCCACCAAAATAGATCGCCAGGGCGGTAGCACTGATGATCAACGCGAAGGCGGCGATTGCGGTCTTTGTCCCGATAGCCGGACGGAAAGTCCACCATATGGCCATGCCAACGGGCAGACGATGCAGTATCACCGCGATACTCAGTTGCTCGCCGCTGCCCGGCAGCAGGGCAATACCGTCGATAACGGCGTGCAGGACGAGCGCCAGCGCAGCGATGAGCAACAGCGCCGTATGCATGGCGCTCGATGCCAGGTGAAATATGCGTCGCAGCACATAAGGGAAGGCCATGCCGATCGCGAGGAACACCAACGCGGGCCAGCCGGCTGCCTCAAAGGCATCGGGAACGATATGTACGCCGATAATCCACGCGATTGCCGCGATGATCAGGAGGTCCAGCAGGCGCTCCGTCATCTTGTTGCGGCGGCCCAATGCGTAGATAAACGGGCCGGCGAGCAAGGCAATCGTGCTCAGCAGAAAATTCATGGATAGAATACTCGCATGATCGGTCGGGGCGTGGTGTTTTTATTCTTGCTGCTTGTGCTGCAATCGCAGGTCTTTGCCCATGGCGGCGTGGTCGAGGAAGATGACATCTGTGTCATCAAAGTCAACTACCTGCGGGCCCATTTCAAGATTTATCAGCCGCGAGCCAGCGGCCACAAGCAGTTCTGCGAGGACCTGCCAGCCGCTGCAGAAAGCCTGTTTGTCATGGAATTCATGCACGACGCATTACAAACGATGCCGATCGATTTCCGCATCATTCGTGACATCACCGGGAAAGGCCGTTTCGCACGCATGGATGACGTCGAGGCCATTGACGATCTTGATGCGGCGACCGTGTTCTACCAGGCGGCCGCGCTTGAACCGGACGTCTACTCGGTGGTCCATACTTTCGAAGACGAAGGTGACTTCATCGGTATCGTATCCGCGACGAATCCCGCCAGTGGCGAAGTTTACGCGGCCGTGTTTCCATTTGAAGTCGGGTTTACGGGTTGGGGCTACTGGCCCCTGTTCATAGGATTACTGATCTTGATCCAGATTCAATACTTCGCCATGAGTGGTCGGCTAAAACGCTGGTTCGTCAAAGCATCGCCAACAGTCCTGATGCTGGGTGCGCTGCTTCTGCAGCTACCGCAGGTCGCGTATGCGGGCGAGTTCATTGTCACGTATACGACGCCGGATGGGCCGCCCGAGATCAACCGCATGCACAGCTGGATACTGTACGTCGAATCCGAGTCCGGCGAGCCGATTGAAGGGGCCGACATCGAGGTCGATGGGGGCATGCCGGCGCACGATCATGGCTTGCCGACGCGACCTCGCGTTACCGAGGACCTTGGCGACGGATACTATCGCCTCGACGGAGTACGCTTTCACATGAGTGGTTACTGGGAAATGGTGGTGACGATTCGCAGCGATGCAGGCGAAGACACCGTGGTGATCCCGCTCACGCTGTGACTACGCGTACGCTGATCTCGTTTGTCGCCTTGCTCGCTGTTGCGAGTGCTGCCTGGTGGTGGGCACACTCCCGCCCGCCGGAAGCCTGGTCCGATGACGAAGTTGCTGTACTGGAGTCGCTTTGGCTCGAATCGCTGCCGGAGCTGCCGCCGGACCCAGGCAATGCGGTCGCGGACGACCCGTTAGCAGTGGAGTTTGGTCGAGCTCTGTTCTTCGATACCCGCTTCAGTGCGAATGGCGGGATTTCCTGTGCGACCTGTCACCAACCCGAACGGCATTTCACCGATGGTTTGCCGAAAGGGGTGGCGGTCGGTATGTCCAAACGCAATACGCCGAGCATCGTCGGGACGGCATACAGTCCGTGGTTGTACTGGGATGGACGTCGCGACAGCCTTTGGTCGCAGGCGTTGTCGCCGCTTGAAGACCCCAACGAACATGCGAGTAATCGATTGATGGTCATCGCAATCGTTGTCGAGGACAAGTCCTACTGGCGCATGTACAGGTCCCTGTTCGGCGAGGCCGCCGGCGTCGATACGATGTTCTCGAATATCGGCAAGGCGATCGCGGCGTTCGAGCGCACGGTAATGCCGACGACGTCGCGGTTCGACGAGTACGTTGCCGCCGTTGTTGCTGGCGACTCTGAACAACAGGCTGCACTGTTTTCGGAGGACGAGGTTCGCGGCTTGCGGCTATTCATCGGCGAGGCGAATTGCACACAGTGTCACAACGGGCCGCTTCTGACCAACAACGAGTTCCACAATACCGGGCTGATCAATTTCGTCGGGGAGGTGCCCGACAAGGGGCGCGTCACGGGCGTTCGCGAAGTACTGGAGCATCCGTTCAACTGCATGGGGCCACACAGCGACGCTGTGAGCCGGGATTGCAGCGAACTCGCCTTCACACGCACCGGCCCGGAGCTGATCGGCGCATTTCGTACGCCATCCTTGCGAAACCTCGAGAACACGGCCCCATATGGTCACAAAGGGCAACTGGCGACACTTGTAGATGTTCTGGCCCACTACAATGCGGCGCCGGACGCGATGATCGGCCATAACGAAGCAAAGCCGCTGGACCTCGGTGATCGCGAGCTGGCACAGATTGAAGCCTTTCTCCGGACCTTGGCGGCGCCAGCCAGTTTCGCCGTGGACGCGACATAAGTCCCTGATTTCCGCGGGGTTCACCAACTTTCTGCTAGTATCCGGGTACTAATAAGAACAAGGCATTATCTCCGAGGGGGAAGATGATGAATTCGCGTGTTTTTGCGCTTATCGCCGTCGCGCTTTGCGGCACCGTTTCTCCGGCTATCGCACAGGATAACGGGGCGGACGCGGCAGTTGAGGAAATCGTAGTAACCGGTTCACGCCTGCCGCGGCGGGACTTCACGGCCCCGAGCCCGATCGCGACGATTGATGCCGAGGCACTGGCGGCGTCCGGCCAGGCGACGCTCGAGGAATCGCTCAATAAAATGCCGCAAATGGCACCGGACTTCAGCCGGACCACGAACAACGGCAGCGATGGTACTTCGAAAGTGAATCTGCGTGGGCTCGGCGCTGCCCGGACGCTCGTCTTGCTTAATGGCCGCCGCCTGGCCCCATCAGGAACCGGCAGTGCGGTCGACGTCAACAATCTGCCCCAGGTGCTCATGGACCGCGTCGAGATCATTACGGGCGGCGCGACGACCGTGTATGGCGCCGACGCTGTAGCCGGTGTCGTCAACTTCATTACCCGTTCCGACTTCGATGGTTTCGGCGTGGACACGAGCGCGTACATGTCGGAGCGTGGCGATTCCAATATTTTCGACATCAATGTGACCTGGGGTCACAATTTTGCAGATGGACGCGGCAATATCACCTTGTACGGCGGCTACTACGATCGCGAAGAGACCTACGGCAGTCAGCGCGATTTTGCTGATGAAACGATTATCGATTGGTGGGATGGCACGTTCGCGCCCGGCGGCAGCGGTATCATCCCCGCAGGTGTTGTTGTGCAACCGCGGTACGACTTCGGGTCGGGTTCGACCGATCGCATCATGTTTGACAGTAATGGCGGGCCGCTCCCCTATGTTGAAGACACGGATTTCTACAATTACGCGCCCATCAACTACATCCAGACACCGCTGCAGCGCACGACGGTCGGCGCGTTCCTGAACTATGACTTGAATGACAGCATCGAGCTTTACTCGGAGTTGTCCTATGCGTACAACGAGGCGACTTCGAATCTCGCGCCCGTGCCGGCCATTGGGTTCTTTGCCGTCAATCCGGACAACCCCTTCTTTTCACCCGAGATGCAACAGATTGCCGCGGACGAATTCTTCCCACTTGGTCCAGGGGTTGCGGGCATGGTTTTTGGCAGGCGAATGGTAGAACTGGGCCCCAGGACCATCAAGGTGAACAAGGAGTACAGTCGCCTCGTTTTGGGCTTCCGGGGCGCGATCAACGACACTTGGGACTACGACGCCTGGTACACGTGGACGGAAGGCAATGATGATGAGTTCTATCTTAACGATGCGTCCAGCTCGCGCATGCAGCAGGGCCTGCTGGTCGATCCCGTAACGGGCCAGTGTTTCGATCCCAGCGGCGGTTGCGTAGCGCTGAACCTGTTTGGTGAAGGTAACCTGTCACCGGAGGGGCTCGCGTTCATGAGATACGAGCCATTCAAGAATGTGACCTCTCGCCAAATGAACGTGTTGAGTGCATTCGTGCGCGGAGCGCCCATCGACTCATGGGCAGGTCCGATCAACATGGCATTCGGCGTCGAGTACCGCGACGATTCAGGTGATTTCCAGGCCGATGAGGCGCTGACGAGCGACGACACGCTGGGATACCGGGCGGATGCGAGCGTCAACGGTGAAGAATCCGTCTACGAGTTCTATACAGAAGTCCTGATCCCGCTGGCCGAGGGCGCAGCGTGGGCAGAGTATCTCGGCCTCGAACTAGGGGGGCGGTTGTCCCAGTACGATCACGCGGGCAAGGTCGAAACGTGGAAGATTGGCGGCGAATGGCAGCTACCGGTGCCGGTGAGGTTCCGCACGATGGTGCAACGCTCTGTGCGCGCACCCAATCTGAACGAAGCCTTCACGGAGCAGGGCATAGAGCAGGGTACATTTGCTGGCAACACTTTTGACAACGATCCTTGCTCCGCCGGGAACGACCCGGTCGGGAGCGGCTTTACGGAAAACTGCATTGCCACAGGATTACCGGCTAACGAGGTCGGTGTGTGGGTCAGTACGCTGGGTTTCCCGACAGACTACGTATTCGGCGGCAACCCGGAAGTAAAACCTGAAGTCGCGGATACGTTCACCGTTGGTTTGGTGTTCGACTTCGACTGGTTCCTGGGAACGCAGATTTCAGTCGACTATTTCAGCCTCGAGGTTGAGGATACGATCGGTGAACTCGACGCTTCCCTGGCTTGCTTCGACTCGGCAAATACCCAGCAGGAATTTTGTAGCAATATTGAGCGCGACCCGCTTTCTTACAATGTGAATCGCGTTTACGAGCCGTATATCAACAGAGGTTTGTTCACCGTCAAGGGTGTCGACACGCAGGTGAACGTGGAAGCGGATTTACCGGGCGGCGCCGGGCTCAGTGCGAGCATGATCTGGACGCACACGATTGAAAGCAGTTTCCAGGAGACGTCCTTCGGGACCCAGTTCGAATGCGCCGGCTACTTTGGCTGGCCATGCGCATTCGAGCGCTGGACAGTGACTTATCCTGAGAACCGCATCAACGTTAACGTCGGTTACTTCCTTGGTGACTTCAGTGCCCGCCTCGCCTGGCGATGGATCGAAGGTACGACCAACGGCCTGATCCCGTACAAGGATGACATAGGGTTTGGTTGGGCGGATCCGGCACTGGTTGATATTCCGTCGGAGAGTTACTTCGACATTAGTTTCGGTTATCGATTCTCCGACAATATTGCCGCGAGATTTGCGATCGCAAACGTCGCCGACACCGCTCCCGTGTTCATGGCCGACTACGCGATGCATTCGAACACGGACCCGAGCGTTTACGACGTCTTTGGCCGCTCATACACGCTCGGATTCACGCTCGAGTACTAGCTCGAGAGCATGTAGAACTGCCAGAGATCCTTCTGGCTCATTTGCATGAAGGGCTTCATTGCGAGCAGCCCGGTCGCGCCGATGCTCGACTTGAGGAACTTCAACTCCTCGAGCTTCGCACGCGTTTCTTTGCCGGCTTTATCCTTGAAGCCCTGCTCGCGCATCATGAGCAGACCCTTGGCGCGAATGGACAGTTCCGTGTGCAGCCGCAGGTAGCATAGTAGGTCGACCACAACGGGTCCCTCGAACTTCTCTTTCAGCGAATGCAGGTACTGGCCGACCTTGGAGGTCGAAAACTCACCCGAGTTGATCAGTTCGATCAATTCCGTATCGGCATCAAAACCCATGCCGAGCCAGTCGCTGACAGACTTCTCGCTGAGTTGAAATACAACGGCCAGGAGCACCGGCAGTGAGGCGAGTACCACCAGCGTATTGATAACCGGCGGAAAGAAGTAGTGATTGAATAAAGAATGCACGATCACGGCAATGACGAAACCCGGAAGCAGCGACATCCAGCCCCTGGTCGAGTGCTGTCCCATCAACGTGTGCGCCACGATCGCAAAGATTGCAGTGGCACCGCCGTGCATGATGGCAGTGCCGAACCCACGCACGATCCATGTGCCCAGAAGCATATTGGGAAAGTTCTGCAGGTAAAAAAGATTTTCGAAGATCGCGAAGCCGGTACCGACAGCGAAGCCGAAGATCGCAGCGTCAACGAGAAAACCGATCCGGTTGTTGCGAATCAGGACGACGATGATTATCGCCTTTAGCGTTTCCTCGACGACGGGTGCGAAGTACCGCGTCAACGTAATGAAATCGATATCCAGCAGTTCGCCAATGCCGACGTTGATCGGGTAACTGACGACGACGGCGAGGCAACCCATGCCGATCGCGCCAAGTATCCACCGCATCGGGACCAGCTTATAGCTGTCGAGATAGACGAGGGCAGCCAGGAAGCAACAGACTGGCAGCAGGCCCAGCAGGGCATGAATTAGAAAATTTCCCGTCACAATACCTTAAGGGACAGCATGAACTCCTCGTCATCGGGAATTATGTCGTTGCCGAAGCCTTTCGCATAGCCCAATGACAGGGTCATATTCATGCGCGACAGGATCGTGAAGCGGAGATCGATCTGCATGCCCACATT
>CAZKZE010000044.1:0-24116 GCA_964557165.1 uncultured Woeseiaceae bacterium | reverse complement strand
AGTGAGATTGAGTTTCCCGAAGTGAGAAGGGCTACCAAGACTTGGTGGCCCTTCATACTTGGAGCAACGTCTCCGAGCTAGTCCGACAGGCCGCTCCTGGCCGATAGCAGACCCGCACAACTTCCCTAAACCAGTCATTCGAGCGGCAAGTTTTGAGGAAAGCAGCCGCACAGACTGAGTGCGAAGTAAGGGTCAGGACTGGCCTTTCGAGACTCCAATTACAGCGAGGCGGCTAACCGGACCTATAGCCGGCAGCCCACTTCGAGAACAGCGAAATCCTGAACATAGGCGTGGGCGACCGAGGCCGCTCGGCCGACGTTGCCGTTTCCGGTAGCCCCTTCGGGCGGATTCCGCATCCACGAACCGTTCTTCCGTACTCCGTTGATGGTGTAAGTTGGCCGCACCGACCAGCGGTAGTCCATGCACTTCTCGAGCGGCCTGTCGACCGTATGACTTAAGCCGTGAATGTTCTGCGCCTTGTAGACCGGGCGATTCGCGCTGTAGATTTCGAGATCCCAGGTCACGTCGGCAGCCCTGACCTCTTCCAGCCATTGTGCATCTTCATCGCCACCGAGTAACTCGTAACCCCAGTTGAGCGTCGGATTCAACGATTTCGCTTTGGCATACCAGTCGCTCTTTTTCTTCTTGATCCTCTTGACGTTGTGCGACTCCAGCGGTGCAAGCGAGTAGTTCAACTGAATCCGCTCGTAGACCTCGGCCGATATTTCCCGTCCGATATAGTGGCGCGCAAAGGTCCGGTACGAACGCCACAGGACAGCGTCGTTCTTCGTCCAGTTGCCAAGCTTATCCCGGTCTTCGTATGTGGCCTCCTTGCGATAAAGCGTCGTACCATCACTGTAGCGCGCCAGCCTCGCAGTGGCGGTCGTCGAGATAATCGCAATATCATCCTGCACATTAATCGACAGATCGGTAACTGCGATGTAGAGAATCGCGTCCGTGTCCTCGGGAATCGGCGTCGAAAGTGCGAGAATCTTCGGCTGCACCGTTGAGACATTGCGGATACCCCAAAACACGTCGTTTGCCAGCGAGTCGTTCGTCAACGGCTGGTCGACCGTATCCCTGAGGTCGTCGGTGAGCGCATCCCGGAATTCCTGGATCTCCCGTTTTGCTCCACCCGAAATTGCACCGGCGATCATGCCGATTTCACGCAGAATGGGAATTGGAATGCCGATCGGTATGCCGCCTACCTCGACGGGGATAACGCCAATCTCGGCACCCTTGGCCATGCCGCCCTGGATTCCCGCCGTAGCCTTCTCATAGCTACCTGTAACAACCTCACCTGCCTTGCCCGCGGTCGGCAGGATGACGACCTTTGAGATGGTCCCACGCACGTCCTCGGGCATATGCGTCGCGACCGGGTTCGCAAGGGTGGCCTCCGCGGCCTTCTCTTCCTCTGCCTTCGTCGGCACAGCCGCAGTAGCGAGCACTGCTCCGAGAGCGGCTAGCGCGACGATTATTCCTGATTGATGAACTTTCATGTCATCGTTGGACACAGATCGTCGCGAATCGTTGCGTCCAGCATGGCTGGCATATTGTGTGGCTACTCGGACTTGTCGAGCTTCGAGAACTTGGAGCCTTCAAAGCTCAGGTTGGCCATCAGTCCTTTCGAACCGAAAATAAAGCCAACGACCGGATCCTTGATATTCTGGGTGTCCATGGACTTGCCGCCGCCCATGTCAATCAATGCGACAGAGCCGTCGACGCCCGCCTTCCAGCCGCTTGCATTACGGAATTTTTCCAGCGATTCAGGCGTCATGAATGCGATAACCATCGATTTGGCCTGCGCGCCAGCCTGCAAGCCAAAGGAGGCGGCACTGGTCCGATAGTAGTCGACTGTCTTGCCACCAACTCGCAATGCACCTTCACCAGTTTCACCGCCGACTACAAATCCGGCCTTGATGACGCGTGGGAATATGAGATAGCCGGCGGACTGGGTCAGGAAGACGTCAGCACCGTCGATCTGCTTCTTGAAAACAACCAGCGCCTCGTCGGCAGCAGCATCGATCTCCGCGGCCGTATCAGCAAAAACGGAGTTTGAAAACATCATTGACGCAACAATAGCGAGCGGTAAAAAAACCTTGTTGAATTTGTTCATCTATCAGGTTCCTGTGGTTCGGACTAGGGCACGGGCAATGATAGCCCAATACGTCGGTGCAACAGTATACCCCTTTGCTGAACAGGCCCTGAACCGCTCCTGAGTCCAGTCAGCGTCGCGCGGCTCGCAGGAATTCGGCTGTGAGTCGCCGTAGCGTACCGCGGAGTTGCCCGGCAAGGACTTCATCAAAAATACGCGTATTTTCATCCATATAGGATCGCTGCGCGATCTCCAGTTGCAGCGCATGGACGTTGTTTTTCGGATCGCCATAGTGGCGCGTGATATAGCCGCCTTTGAAGCGCCCATTGACAGCCGTCTCATAGGGGCTCGCTTTTGCGATGGCGACTACGGCCTCTGCAAGCGCCGGCGCGCAACTGGAGCCGCTGTTCGAGCCGATATTGAGCGCCGGCAGTTCGCCATCGAACAAGCGCGGCACCACGCCCGCGATCGAGTGCGCATCCCACAGCAGCGCGAAACCATGCTGTGCCAGCATGCGCTCGATCTCCCGCTCGATCCTGTCGTGGTAGGGCCGCCAGTATGTCTCGACCCGACTGGCCATTTCCTGCGCGTCCACATCCTCATCGGTGTAGATACGGTCGCCCGCAAAAGTCTTTGTCGGACACAAGCCGGTCGCGACCTGGCCCTCGTACAGCGCGTCGTCAGATGCCGGCCTGTTGAGATCGACGACGTAGCGCGAGAAGTTGGCGACCAGTACGCTCGCCCCAAGGTCCCGGACAAAATCGTAGAGTTTTGCAACATGCCAGTCAGTGTCGGGGATTCCGATCCCCTCCGGCGACATGCGCTCACGCAGGGATTGTGGAAGCTCGCGACCGTCATGCGGCACGCTGACGAGCAGCGGCGCATCGCCCTCGATGAAGCTGAAGACGTCCGTCATTGACTCATGCTTGGGAGCACCGATGCTGCATAGTGACAGTACTCGCCTTCGTCGATCGTCACTGCGATGCGCCGAATATCTGCAGACAGGGACCGATCTTCGGTATATGTCGGCGCCAGCTCGCGTATCGCGGCCATCACGTCTTCAATCGCGGGCGAACTCTTCTGCGGATGATGGAAGTCGATTCCCTGGGCGGCGGCCAGGAGCTCGATCGCGACGATGTCTGCGACATTGTCGAGCATCGTATGCAGGCGCCGCGCCGCGTACGTCGCCATGCTGACATGGTCTTCCTGGTTCGCAGACGTTGGAATACTGTCGACGCTGGCCGGATGCGCGTGCGACTTGTTCTCGGAGGCCAGGGCCGCTGCCGTGACCTGCGCCATCATGAAGCCGCTGTTGAGCCCACTATGTTCGACGAGAAACGCCGGTAGTCCACTCAGATGGGTATCGATCAGCAGCGCGATGCGCCGCTCAGAAAGCGCGCCGATTTCCGCGATAGCCAGCGCCAGGTAGTCGGCTGCTAACGCAACCGGTTCGGCGTGAAAATTACCACCCGACAGAACGGACCTCGAATCCGTAAATACGAGCGGGTTGTCGGTCACTGCGTTGGCCTCGGTTTCGAGCACCGAACAGACGTGCCGCAGCACATCCAGGCAGGCACCGATCACCTGCGGCTGGCAGCGAATGGAATATGGGTCCTGCACGCGATCGCAGCCGATGTGCGAGGCGCGTATGTCGCTGCCCGTCATGAGATCGCGCAGCACGGCCGCCACGGCGATTTGTCCGCCGTGGCCCCGAACGCTTTGGATCCGTCGATCGAAAGGCGTGTCGCTGCCCTTGATTGCATCGGACGCCATCGCGCCGGCCATCAGGGCTGCCGACAAGACGTTCTCCGTGCGGAATACGGCGGCCAGGGCCAGCGCAGTCGAAACCTGCGTGCCGTTCAATAATGCGAGACCTTCTTTCGGCGCCAGGCGCAGCGGTTCGATACCGGCCGCCTTCAACGCAATGGCAGCCGGGACCAGACTGCCTTGCACACGCACCTCGCCGATGCCAATCAGCGCGCCAGCCATGTGAGCGAGTGGCGCGAGATCGCCGGACGCACCAACGGATCCGCGCGACGGAATCCTCGGGTAGATGTTGTGGTTGATGAGGTCGCACAGCTTCTCGACGAGTTCGAGTCGTACACCGGAGAATCCTTCGGCCAGCGCGATGACCTTCATAAGCATGATGAGACGCACGATATCGTCGTCGAGATCTTCGCCGACGCCAACGGCGTGAGAACGCACGAGGTTCTCCTGCAATTGGGCGAGGTCCTCATCACCGATGCGCACCGAGGCGAGCTGACCGAACCCGGTGTTCACGCCATACACGGTATCCCCGTGAGCGACGACATCTTGAACAAATTCGTTGGACTCGGCGATTCTGCGGCGCGCGTCGTCACCGAGGTCCACGGCGACCGGCTCGAGCCATACCTGCCGCAATTCAGTCAGCGTGACCAGCTGATTGTTGATCGTCAGATTCACGACTCGCTCCCGAAGTCGACCATCGGCAGGTTCAATCCATGTTCCCGCGCGCAGTCGATCGCGATTTCGTAACCGGCGTCGGCATGGCGCATGACGCCACTTGCCGGGTCGTTCCACAGGACACGCCCGATACGCCGGTCCGCTTCCTCGGTCCCGTCACATACGATGACAAGGCCAGCGTGTTGTGCGTAACCCATGCCAACGCCGCCGCCATGATGCAACGACACCCAGGTGGCACCGCCTGCCGTGCTCAGCAGCGCGTTAAGCATGGCCCAGTCCGATACCGCGTCGCTGCCATCCTTCATCGCCTCTGTTTCCCGGTTCGGACTGGCGACCGAACCACTGTCGAGGTGATCACGCCCGATAACGACGGGCGCCTGCAACTCGCCATTGCGCACCATCTCGTTGAAAGCAAGGCCGAGCTTGTCGCGCAGCCCGAGTCCGACCCAGCAGATGCGCGACGGCAGGCCCTGGAAGTGAATACGTTCGCGCGCTGCGTCGAGCCACTGGTGCAAGTGCAGATCGTCGGGAATCAGCTCCTTGACCTTGGCGTCGGTCTTGTAAATATCCTCCGGGTCACCGGACAATGCTGCCCACCGGAACGGCCCGACGCCACGGCAGAACAAGGGACGCACATAGGCTGGAACAAAACCCGGAAAGTCGAACGCGTTCTCGACTCCCTGGTCCAGGGCGACCTGGCGAATGTTGTTGCCGTAGTCGAACGTCGGTATTCCCAGCTTCTGGAATTCAAGCATCGCCCGCACGTGCACTGCCATGGATTTCACCGAGGCGGCAACCACCGCATCCGGATCAGACTCACGCTTCTCGAACCACTGTTCGACGGTCCAGCCGATCGGCAGGTAACCATTGGCCGGGTCGTGCGCCGAAGTCTGGTCGGTAACAGCGTCGGGTCGAATACCTCGCTTTACGAGTTCCGGCAATATTTCGCCCGCGTTACCCAGCAAGCCTACGGACACGGCTTTCTTCTCGGCGACGGCGTCGTCGATGATGGCGAGCGCTTCGTCCAGCGTCTCCGCGCGTGTATCGAGGTAACCGGTCTCGAGGCGCTTGTCGATGCGATCCGACTGGCACTCGATTGCCAGCATGGATGCGCCGGCCATCGTCGCGGCCAGCGGTTGCGCGCCACCCATACCGCCAAGACCCGCGGTCAGAATCCAACGCCCGGCAAGATCTCCATCGTAGTGCTGCCGGCCCATCTCGACAAAGGTCTCGTAGGTGCCCTGCACGATGCCCTGGCTGCCGATGTAGATCCACGAGCCTGCCGTCATCTGCCCGAACATCATCAGGCCCTTGCGATCGAGCTCGCGAAAGTGCTCCCAGTTGGCCCACGCGGGCACAAGATTGGAGTTGGCAATCAGCACGCGCGGCGCGTCCGGATGTGTCTTGAATACCCCGACGGGCTTGCCGGACTGCACCAGCAAGGTCTCGTCCTCTTCGAGTTCCTTGAGGGTCGCGACGATCGCATCGAAGCACTCCCAGTTACGCGCGGCCTTGCCGATACCGCCGTAGACGACGAGGTCCTGCGGCCGCTCCGCAACCTGCGGATCCAGGTTGTTCATCAACATGCGCAGCGGCGCTTCGGTCAGCCAACTCTTCGCCTGTAATTCGGTGCCTGTCGGCGCTTTTATTGTTCTACTCATTTTCTTAACTTCTCCAAAGCTCGACGTCGGCCGACGTCGATCGAGGTGTTCCTGGTGGTGTGTAATGCCCCGTCAACTCGTAGCGGCTGCCCGGGTGATGCAAGCGTGCGAAAGTCACTGGACGACCTTTCGACCAGGTGCGACGCACCACGACCAGCGTGGGTTCGCCTTCGGGAATTTCGAGGTGCTGGCGCACCGCGGCATTGGGCATTGCGGCACGAACAACCTGTTCGGCTTCCTGCAACGGCGCGATCGAAGTCAGGTACGCACTTGGTGTGATCGCCGCGAAATCCTGGTTGAGGCAATCCGGTGCAAAACTCGCGACGACGTGCCTGTCTTCGACCTGGACCGGTGTGCCGTTTTCAGAGTGCACGAGCAAGAGGTGAAACACGTCGGTTCCCTGTTCGACGCGCAAAGCCTTTGCGACCTCACCACGCGCGTGTTGACAGGATTGGCGAATCACGACACTTGCATGGGCGTGCCCGCGACCGCGAATTTCGTTGGCGATGTTCTGTACTTCGAGCAAATGAGATTGCGAACGAAAGTCAGAAACAAAAGTCCCGCGACCGGCAATGCGTTCAACATAGCCCTCATCGTTGAGCTCGCGCAGTGCGCGATTTGCTGTCATGCGCGAGACGTTCATTGCCTCGACGAGTTCGTTCTCCGATGGCACCCGGTCACTCGGGCGCAGCTCACCGGCTGAGATGCGACTAATGATCAGGTCTTTCAGCTCTTGGTAGCGGGGTTTCGCAGCGTTCACGACGTTGCCCCGAGTTTCTCGAGCGCGCCGGCGAATTCCGAGCGTGCCCGGTCCCGCTCGACGTGCACGGCGTCGACGACGCACCATTTGCCGGCGACCATCACGCGTTCGACGGGCAAGGGATATCCGGAGAACACAAGCGCGTCGAGTCGCGAAGCGTCGCTATGACCGGCCAGCATCGGATCGTCATCGCAGAGTGCGACGATGTCTGCCGGTGCGCCCTCCGCAATGCCGACGGTCGGCTGCCCGGTGGCCAGGGCACCACCCTCCAGCGCGCGCGTGAACAACTCGCTGCCGACATGGCTATCTCGCAGGGAGGCAACGTTGCGTGACTGCGAGGCCAGTCGTTGACCGTACTCGAGCCAGCGCAGTTCTTCGAATGGGTTGATCGAGATGTGACTGTCCGACCCGATCGCGATCTGGCCCCCACTCTCCAGGTAATCATGAAGTGGAAACAGGCCATCTCCCAGGTTGGCTTCGGTGCTGGGGCACAGCACCACAACGGCTCCCGATTGCGCGAGTGATGCGGTTTCTTCCACGTCCATGTGTGTCGCGTGCACCAGGCTCCATTTTTCATTCACGTCGAAGTTTTCCAGCAGCCAGCGCACCGGACGACGGCCGTAGGACGAAAAGCACTGCTCGACCTCGCGCTGTTGTTCGGCAACATGAATGTGCAGCGGCAGCTCGGCATCGGCCGCAAAAGCGGCAATCTTCCCGAACGCATCCCGGCTGACTGCGCGCAAACTGTGTGCGCCCACCCCAATATTGATGGCACCAGTACATTGCGGCGCAACGCGTTCCACGTGTTGCAGATACTCATCGACCGGCATCGCAAAAAACGCCTGTTGCGATGTAGGCTCCGGATCCTCGAATCCGGCCCGCTCGTAGTGCACAGGAACGTAGGTCAGGCGAATGCCGCTTTCGCGTGCCGCTGTGACAATCGCGTCGAACATTGAATCGACAGACTCGGGGTCGGTCGGATCGCGATGCAGGTAATGGAACTCGGCGACCGCCGTATACCCGGATCGCAGCATTTCACAATAAGCCTGCCGCGCGATGGCCACCAACGCAGCGGCGCTGACACGCCCCGCAAGCTCGTACATTCGCTCGCGCCACGACCAGAAATTGTCCCGCCCTGCTGGCGACCGCTGCTCCGTGTGCCCAGCCAGTGCGCGCTGAAACGCGTGACTGTGCGCATTGCAGAGACCCGGAATAACGCAACCCAGCCGCTCGTCACCATCGACCGGCGTCTCACCCGGCTCGATGCCAGTGATGCGTCCGGCGTCGACGGTCAGCCGGACGTTGTCGGTCCAACCGCCGGACAGCAGGGCTTTGCGGGCAAACAGCACGGTCATCGGGCACCTCTCCAAGTTGTATATACAGGTTAGTACATGGTACCTTGCGATGCAATGGACCTGCTGCTTACCGACGCGAGAATTGCAACCATGTCCGGCGACGACTACGGCGTCATCGACGACGGGGCTGTCGCAATCTCGGAGGGGAAGATCGCCTGGATCGGCGAGCGACAGGACCTGCCCGGCAACACATCCGGGGATACGCGCTCTCTCGGTGGCCGCTGGGTGACTCCCGCGCTAATCGACTGTCATACCCATCTTGTATTTGCGGGCGATCGCTCCGGCGAATTCGAGGCGCGCCAGAAGGGGGCCAGTTACGAGGACATCGCTCGTGCCGGCGGCGGCATCATGTCGACTGTCAAGGCAACCCGCGATGCTTCGGCCGACGAGCTCTATGCAGCCGCCCTGCCCCGGGTGCAGGCGCTGGCAGCAGAAGGCGTGGGCACAATCGAAATCAAGTCCGGCTACGGCCTGAATATCGACAGTGAACTCAAGATGCTCGCCGTCGCGCGGCAGCTCGGCGAGGCGACCCCCGTTACGATCAGGACGACGCTGCTGGCGGCTCACACCGTTCCTCCCGAGTACAAAGACAAGGCCGACGATTACATCGACCTGGTCTGCGACGAATTGTTACCCGCGGTGGTCACCGGGCACCTGGCCGACGCTGTGGACGCGTATTGTGAGTCCATCGCTTTTAACGGCGACCAGGTTGCGAGGCTGTTCGCTCGCGCAACGGAACTGGGTATGCCTGTAAAGCTGCATGCCGACCAGCTGAGCGACGGCGGTGGCGCCGAACTGGCAGCACGGTTCAAAGCCTTATCAGCGGACCATCTCGAGTACACGTCGGCGCCGGGCGTGAAGGCGATGGCGCAAGCCGGGGCAGTGGCCGTCCTGCTGCCCGGCGCGTTCCTGACGCTTGGCGAAACACAATTGCCACCCATCGATACAATGCGCGAACTGGCCGTGCCGATCGCAATTGCCACCGATTGCAATCCCGGCACTTCACCAATCTGCAGCCTGCGCACCGCAATGATGCTTGCCGCGCGTCAGTTCGGGCTTACTCCGGAAGAATGCCTGGCCGGTACGACACGCGAGGCAGCAAGAGCACTTGGGCTTGATGACCGCGGCGTGCTCGAAACCGGCAAGCGGGCCGACCTGGCCGTTTGGGACATCGGTCACCCGCGCGAACTGGCTTACTGGATTGGCTCGCCGCAACTGCAGAGTTTGCTGCTAGCGGATTCAATGTAGGACGGGCACACTACACGCCTTTGAACGCCGACCTCCTCCGCCGTAAGAGTTTCATCATCACGCTCGGCCTGTTGACCGCCGTGGCGGCGCTGACTGTGGATCTCAGTTTGCCGGCTATTCCCGCGATGGTGCAGGCGCTGGACACAACCATGTCGCGCGGCCAGCAAATCGTCGGCGTCTTCATGGTGGGCATGGCCTGCGGGCAAATTCCTGCAGGGCTGTTCGCCGACCGCCTGGGACGGCTGCCCGTCCTGTACATCGGTATGCTCATCTTCTCCCTCGCGGCAACGGTTGCGGCCACCGCCGTCGATATAGAGACTCTGCTCGCGGCGCGCTTCGTGCAGGGCATCGGCGCCGCGGCGGCGATCGTACTGTCACGCGCCATCGTTCGTGATGTTTCCTCAGGGAAGGATTCGGCACGCCTGATGTCGCTCATGACGATGATATTCACGGCTGCTCCGGTCATCGCGCCGAGCATCGGCGCGCTACTGGTCGCGCAATGGGACTGGCGCGCGCCGTTCATTGCTATCGCAGCCTGTGGCTTTGTAATGATCTTCGGCATTCGCGCCAACCTGACAGAGACACACGTACCCAGTGTCAACGAACATCCTGTTCGCCAGTTGATCTCGAGCTTCCGCGAGTTCTTCTCACACCGGCAGTCGATTTTCGGCCTGCTGCTGATCGTTATCCCGCCGGCTGGCTTCATGTCGATCATCGCCGTGTCTGCAGCACTTACCGTCGAAATCTACGGCTTCTCGCTCGAAGCCTATGGCCTGATATTCGCTTGCGCAGGCATATCGATTCTAATCGGCTCTGCGTTCAATCGCTGGCTGGTCACGCGCTTCGACCAATTACAGCTGATCAGTTTGGGCGTGGGCCTGATCTTCGCAGCCAGCGCACAGCTCATGATTATCGCGTGGCTCGGTACCGCTCCGTTCTGGTGGCTGTGGTTTTGCGTGTGCCTGTTCATGTTCACGATCGCGATCCTCATGTCGAATTCGATGGTCGTCGCACTCGACCCATTGCCGCGCATCGCGGGCGTCGCATCGTCGATTATCGGCACGCTACAAAACCTGATTGGTGCGGCTGGCGCGTTGATCGCGGCCGTCATCTACGACGGCTCGGTCAGGAACTCCGTGATAATCATGGCGACTGTGGGGATAGTTGTAACTGGCGTGTTCCTGCTGCGGCCGTTTATTGCGCCCGGCGATCTTGTGCACCACCCGGATGAGCTGGCAAGAGACTAGACTGTCGCAGGACTACGGTAATTCGGTTGTCACATCATCGACCGGTGTTCGCGACTGCGTCGGCGTTATCTTGGGGTAGCCAAACCAAAGCATGCCAACAATAAAGAACTCGTCGACATCGACGTCAATGATGTCGAAGAGTCGTGCGTCGCGGGTGATCGGACCCGTGGTCCATTTTGACCCCACACCGGCCTTCCACAGATACAGCATGAAGTTCTGCACGGCCGTGCAACACGCCGCGTAGTCCTCTTTCTCGCGCACTACATCGTCGCGGCTATACGGGCAGGTCACAATCAGCCAACCTGGCTTCTCGCTCCAGGTCGTGCGCTTATGCTCTGCCAGGTCGGTCCCTTTTGCAGCCGCTACGATCTCCGCGCACAGCTCGACAATGCGACCGACCGTCTGCTCGCCCGGGAGTATGAAATGCCACGGCTCGGAGACGTAGTGGTTTGGTGCCCAGGTTGCGACTTCCAGGGCCTCGCGCACAAGTTCCTCGGGAACTGGCGTCTGCAGGAATTGCTCGATCGTACGGCGCCCACGCAGGACCTCAGCGAATTCTCGCAGCTCCTGCGTTTCATAACTGGGCGCCTTCTTCATGGACTTGTTAATTCACTCCGTGCGTCATTTGTCGTCGCGATCGTATTGGCGGCCGAGGTAGATCCCGGCACCCGCCCAGGCTGCAGCAATAGCCGCAGCAATGGCCGCAATACCGGCGAGCCCCAAACCGAGCGTTGCCGTCAGTGCAGTATAGAACCAGGCCGTTATTACATCCCCACCACGGTAGACAACGATATCGATTACCGGCTTCGCTTTGAAACGCGTGTCTGCATCGACGGCTGTGAACAACATTTCGCGACCGGGTCGCGTAATAGCGTAGTTGCCGGCGCGGCGCGCCACCTGCAGGCCGATAAGGACCGCAAGAACCGGACTGAGCGCAACCACGAGCCAGCCGCCGACCATGAACAACGGAATCAGCGCCAGGGTTGCAGGCATTCCAAATCGCGTTGCGAGTCGCCCAGTAAGGAAAAGCGCTGTAACGAACGTAAGCAGGTTCACAGCCAGATCGATACTGGCCCAGATCTGGGTGCGAGTGTCGCGGTCGAACTCACCCAGCATTTTGCGCAGTTCGAAGTAGATAAACGTGTTCATTACGACGTACAGCAGGATGAACAGACCGATTGCCAGCAGGTATGGATTGCTGATGAACGTCTTGAAGCCCGAAAACGGATTACCGCTCAGTTCCTGGTCGCTTGTCAGCTTAGCCTGAACGTCAGCTTGTCCGGGCTGGCTGCCCCTCAGCCCCTCGAGGCGGAAGACGATCGGAATCGTCGCAACGAGCATTACCGATGCAATAAGCAGCAGGTTGAGATTGCCGATCTTTGTCACGAATGTCGCGGCCACTGCCGGCCCCGCCAGCGCACCGGCAGTCGCGCCCATCGCGATGATGCTGAACAGGCGTTTCGCCTGCTCCTTGTCATAGAGACCGGACATGAAGGTCCAGAAAACGGACAGGTGATACAGGCTGAAGACGCTGATCCACACGTAGTAGGCACGATTGACGAGGTCGTTGTTGTCACCCAGCGTACTGCCCGCCACGTAGAATCCGACAAAAGTCAGCGCGAAAAACGCATAGACGCCTGGCACGATGACCCGCAAGTGCATTCGCGAGATCACGCCGCCATAGATGCTGACGGCAATAGCGCTGACAAAAAACGTCGAGGTCCACAGCCAGCTGAGCTGCACGTCGGTCCAGTCGGACGATAAGGAGTCACGGACCGGGCGCAGCATGAAGTACGCCGCCATAAGAACGAACACGAGCAAGAACGACAGGACAGTCGCCTGCAGCTCGTTTGGCTCGACCTTGGTTACGGCCTTGATCGCGCGTCCCAGCGCGCTGTCGCGACGTGCCTCGCTCACCGGTAACTCCATGCCCGAAATGGAAGCACGAAGCCTATCATTTGGGGCGGTCAGTCTGCAGCTGCAATCACCCTCGCTGCGGACAGCAAGTCATCGGCTGGCAGGCGTACCTTGTAGTCAGCGTTGACATAGGAATAGGCAATGACGCCGTCTTTGCCGATGGCAAATACAGCAGGAACCGGCAGCACGCCGTGACGGTCCATCGACGAGGCCGAATACCCATCGCCTTTGTTCTTGACGTAGTCGACCGTACGATCCCCGGCGCGAAATGCTATGCCCAGCGCGATTGCCGCCTGTGCATCAGCATCAGAGAGAATCGTGTAGTCCAGTCCAGCAATATCTTCCTGTGCTTGTCCTTCCAGGCTCTCGTACAACAACTCCGATCGATCGCCGCTAAGGAACAGTACATCAACGCCCATATCGCGAATCTGGGGAATCACGTGCCGCATGTCGGACAGGTACATATTGCAGTACGGGCACCAGCCGCCTCGAAAGGTGAGGATGAGTACCGGGTCTTCCAGCTTGGCCGGATCAAAATCGAACGGCTCGGAATCAACTGTCTCGACGATGAATCGCGGCGCCAGGTCGCCGGCCTGCAGCGGCTGAACCTGGTCGGCCGTCGCGGCGACAGGAACGTCGGCATGCCCATCGCGAAGAGCCGAGCTGCAGACGAGGCTGAGTGCAAGGATGGCGGCCAGGGTGACCGTTATCAGGGAACGCATCATTTGAATACTCCGTAATCTCCGTAGGTGACCGAGGTCAGCCCCTGTTTATTACTCGTGTCGCAGCGCGTCGATCGGATCCAACGCCGCCGCACGCCTGGCGGGCCATATGCCGAAGACAATACCGACAGCGGCGCTAAACCCGAAGGCCGTCAGCGCCGACGCCGAGGTGACGACGGTTTGCCACCCGGCATACTTCGCCAGCAGGGCCGACGCGGTCGCCCCGAGCGCCAGGCCGATCAGACCACCCAGCAGGCACAGGATGGTCGACTCAACAAGAAACTGCAGGAGGATGTTGCCGCGGGTCGCGCCAAGCGCCTTGCGCACACCGATTTCACGCGTGCGCTCGGTCACCGTAACAAGCATGATATTCATGATGCCAATGCCGCCCACCACGAGGCTGACGCCCGCGATGCCCGCCAGCAAATAGGTGAACACTTCGGTCGCAGCCTGCCGCGACTCCGCGAACTGCTTGCGGTTCATGATCGCAAAGTCGTTGTCCTTACCCGGCAGAATGCCGTGCTCGCGGCGCAGCACACGCTCGATCTCCAACATGCCCATTTCGGTCGACGAGGTGTCCGCGATCTTGGCGCTGATCGTCTCGACATATTCGTCGCCGGTCACTCGAAACTGGGCCGTCGAAAGCGGAATCCAGACATCGTCATCGGGATTGCGCCAGCCGGATCCGCCTTTCGGCAAGAGCACGCCGATTATCTCGAAGTTGATCGAACGAATCTGGATGGATCGGCCGACAAGCGCAGCCGGTTCGGCATCGAGCATGGCAGGTACCTCCGCCCCGATTATTGCGACGCGTCTGCGCGCCGCGTCGTCGGCTGCCGAGAACATCTTGCCGTGCGCCATGTTGAAACCATGCACGTCCAGGTAATTGGGCGTCGTGCCAATAACGGACAGGTTGAGGTTCTGGTTGCCGTACTTGATTTGATAACGCGAGTTGATCTCGGGCACAACTGCCTCGACGTGCTCCATGCCCTGCGACAGTGCCAGCGCGTCATCGGTCGTCAATGTTTGCCGATTGCGCGCCACGCCGCGGCTAAACCAGGCGGATGACTGGATCGACAGTATGTCTCCACCGAAAGCCTGCATCTGCTTGTCGATCGCGCGCTGTGCACCGGTACCGAGTGCGACCATCGTGATTACTGCAGCAACGCCGATAATGATGCCGAGCATGGTCAGAAGCGCACGAAACAGATTGCTGCGAATCGACGACAGCGAAATCCGAATTGTCTCCCCAAGCAACATCCTAGCGAGTGATTCCCGGGACGCCGCCAATTCGGCGATTGATGAACCGCTGCAAGTCCTGCTGTGTTTCCAGCAGATGCGAGCTCGGCAAAACCAGGACACGGTCGTCCGCATCCAGGCCGTTGACAATCTCTACGTCGTCGAGATCCGTGACACCGGTTCGCACCTGGCGAATCTCCCTGCCCGGCGTATCGAGAACCACCCAGAAATCTCCACCAAAACGATAGTCCGATTGCTGCCGTCGACCGCCACCATTGCCCTGCCCCGTCCGCGCTGCCGTATCAGTCGGAGATTCATCACCGCCCGCCAGTGCTGCTGTTATGTCGTCCACTGATCGGCCAAGAATCAACGCCGTTGACTCGAGATCTCGGCGCGTACGCAGCGCCATCACCGGGATCGTCATGGCATCGTCCGCGCGCGCGATCGAGACCTCGACCTCTGCATTCATGCCAGGCATCAACAAGCCATCCGGGTTCTGTATCGACACCAGCACCGCGAACATCGTGACGTTCTGCTCGATGACAGCCTGTGGCTCAATCTTGACGACTTCGCCCGGGAACGGTTGATTCGGGTAAGCAGCGACCAGCACTCGCGCGGGCATCCCGGCGCGTATTTTGCCGATATCAGTCTCATCGACGAGTGATCGAATCTGCACGGCGCTGAGATCCGCCATTTGCATCAGCAAGGTGCCGCCGGCGAAATCCTGCGTTGGCGACGAGATCACCTGGCCAATCTCGACCGGCTTGGAAATGATCGTACCGCTGATCGGCGCCCGAATATCGGTATCGTCGACCGCGATTCTCGCGTTCTCTACCGACACCCTCGCAGCGACGACCTGCGCTTCCGCGTTGGCGAGATCCAACGTTGCCTGCTCCAGGTCGGCCTGGGTCAGCGTGCCGTTCCCGACCAGCGACTCCACGCGCGTCTTCTGGGTAACGGCGATTTCCCTGCGCGAGACCGCCGCTTTGAGTTCCGCGTCCGACTGGGCCAAGCGGTTCCGAACGATGCGCGGGTCGATGCTGACCATCAGGCTGTCCTGCTCAACCATGTCGCCCGTCTCCACGAACACGTTGAGGACTTCGCCCGATGCCTTCGACTTGACCTCTACCGTGGCGAGCGGCTCAACGATGCCCGCAGAACTGACTGCGACCTCGAGCGTGCGGCGCTCGACGCCAGCCGTGTCATAGACCGGCCCCATGTCCGGCTCTTCGGTGCAGGCGACAAGCAGCAACCCGACTGCCAGCAACAGGATTCGTTTCATTCTGTGTCTCTCGTAGTGATGTCGCTGACGACATCGCCGTCACTCAGGCGGACCACCCTGCCCGCGCGGTTGGCGATGTGCTGCTCATGCGTCACGACGATCAGCGTGTTGCCATCGCCATGAAGTTGGTCGAACAGATTCATGATCTCTTTGCCCGTCGTTGAATCCAGGTTACCTGTCGGTTCGTCTGCCAGCATGATACTGGGCCGGGTCACCAGGGCACGCGCGATGGCCACGCGCTGGCGCTGTCCGCCCGACATTTCCGATGGGCGATGAGACATGCGATCACCCAGACCAACCGTCTGTAGCGCGGTGGCGGCGAGTTCGATGCGTTCTTTCTTTGCTTGCCCGCTGTAAATGAGCGGCACTTCGACATTGTGCAAGGCGGTCATTCGCGGCAGTAGATTGAATGTCTGGAATACGAAACCGATCTCCCGGTTCCGGACATGCGCGAGCTGCTTGTCGTTCATCTTTGAGACGCGCTCGTTGTTCAGCCAGTACTCTCCCGCCGTCGGGCGATCCAGGCAGCCCAGGATATTCATCAACGTCGATTTGCCGGATCCCGATTGACCCATGATCGCGAGATACTCGTTGGCCCGGACATCCAGGTCGACCTGGCGCAAGGCGTCGATGAACTCGCCGCCCATGACGTAGCGGCGCTGCAGTCCTTCCAGATGAATGATCGGTTTTGTGGTCTGGCTCACTGAGCAGCGTCTTGATAATTCCGGACGCATGATTAGACCATCAATGCACCAGCAACTGAACGGTTTTCGGTGTGTCTAGATCGCTTTTTCGAGCAGATCGTCGCGGTCGATGTTCGTGACACCGCGGCAACGCGCCTTGGCGCGATACATGGCCTGGTCTGCTTCGCGCAGTAGCCCGGTCAATGTGTTGGCATTCTCCGGATAGAGGGCGAGGCCGATGCTGGAGGGACAATCAAGCTTTTGCCGCCCGATGTTGTAGGGCTCCTCGAGCGCCTTTGTCAGGCGCTTGGCGAGCTTGTCCGCAATATCCGAGTCAACGTCCGGGACCAGCGCGACAAATTCGTCACCACCGGGACGGCCGATGATGTCGTGGGAGCGCAGGCTCTTCCGGAGTCGAGTCGCTGCAATCTTCAGAAGCTGGTCGCCAACCTCGTGGCCGTATTCATCGTTAATCCCCTTGAATTCGTTGAGGTCGATATACAAGAGCGCGCCCGTTGCGTCGTCGGCGCTGTCGGTCAAACGCTGTGCCGCGTCCCGTTCGAAGCCACGGCGGTTCAGCACACCTGTCAGCGGGTCGGACGTCGCGATGGACTCCATCTGGCGTTCCTTGGCTTTGCGGTCCGTGATGTCGACGAACGTCGCGGCGATATCGTCCCCCACGGGTTCGCAGATAACGCGCAGCCAGCGCGCCTTGCCGCCCTTGACCTGTCGCACTTCGACATCCAGGCTCTTCCCTTTTTCGGCGGACCGGGCGAAGCGTTCCATGATCTCCCCAACGTCCTCGTCTTCCATGCCGGTGATCGCGTGACGAATCACCTGCGTTGCAGAACAATCGACAAGGTCGTCGGCCGCGGTCGCCAGGAACCGGCCGGCAGCAGCATTGGCAAAGATGCTGCGCAGTTTCCTCTGACCGTCTTGCTCATCGACCCAGCCGAAGCGAACGATACCGTTAACGGAATGGTCGATCAGCGTGCGCAACAGTTTTTCGCTTTTGCGAACCTCCATCTGTGCCTTCTCGACATCACTTACGTCACGGAACATAAGCACCTGCCCGCCCGCAACGGTCTTGCGGTCGCCGGAAATTGGCGATACCTGGACGTGCAGGAAACGGCCTGTTGCCGTCATCATTTTCTGCGGCTCACCCGAATCGAGCGCCTCGAACACCTCTGGCGCATCGTCGCCAAACAGGGACTCGAGCGGTGCGCGCAGCGCATCCCCCTCTTCGACCGACAGCATTCCTTCGGCCGGACGGTTCAGGCCAATAACGCGGCATTGTTCGTCGATCACGACGACCGGATCCTGCATGTTTTGAAATACGGTCTCGTAGGCCAGCGGTGTGAATTCAACAATCTGCTCGCCAAGGATCAGCCAGGCATACAGTGGCAGCATCGCGACAAAGACGATTGGCACGTAGGAAATCGTGTCCGGTCCGACGCCCACATCGTACGCCGCGGTCGCGATCAGCGGGCCCATGCAGGCCGCTATCAGGAGGAACAGCCCACGACGCTGAGCCGGGGCGACGGCCGAGCTGTGCGCGAGCAGTGTGAACATCGCCACACCTATCACGGTATAGCTGTACGGCAGATGCGCATAGAGAAACCAGGGACCCCATTTCACCGGGTGCGTCAGGAATTCCCCGGCCTCGTTGACGAACGGTCCGTACCACATGGTTTCGTGGTACGCGTTGGTCGCAGCTAGCGCGATAGAAATCAGCGGCACGATTATCAGTACGGCAAGGCGGCTTCCGGATGTTTCTGTACCCGTGTATTCGCGGAAACAGACATACGCGACGATTGGTACGAGCGCTGTGCCTATGAAATGCCCGGTCCGGCCAATCGAGAACATCAGGAATGTGCTCGACAGCATTTCCACTGCGCCGCCTATGACCCAGAAACTGATGACGATAAGGAGGACTCCGATCGGCACGCTGCCAACCTGGCGCCTTGACGCAACCAGCCGCATACCCAGCAACGCGAAGCACGCGGCGCTGAAGATCAGTAATACTGAAAGTGCGACATGCAGGTCCATCGATTCCTGGCTCGATTTAACGAAATCCAAAGGCCATCTTACGGCGCCTAAGCGATTGATTCCCGGAACTGTTTCGCAGCTTCAAGAGCCCAGATTACCCCAAATGGTCAATTTCTCACATAAACGGTAGAAGAATCGGCCAAGCGGCCTGTCAGCCACCAGGAATCTGTGGACTATTCCTCGGAAATGTCGATTGGGTCCCGTTCTGTTGAACATAATTGGGCAAAAATTACCTGATCCATGGACCGCTTGTTGAAAATAGCCCGATCTGCGACTCCGGAATCCGGTATCCAGTTCCGACCCCGGGCCTACGGGGATGAAGGCCTGCGCGCGTTCCTGCGCGACGTACTCGCACTTGCGAATGCCTCGGTCGACGGCAATCGCTACATTGTCGTGGGCGTCGACTTCGACGACAAGGGACGCAAGCGAGCGCATCCCATCGACGCGGAGGACTTCTCGGGCAAGCCGTCATACCAGTCGCTGGCCAATGAATTCATCGAACCGCCAATACGAATTCGCTACAAGCCCGTGTCATTCGATGGCACACGCGTCGGCGTGTTCGAGATCGGTGATTGCCAGGATCGTCCGTACATGATGCGTGCGGACTTTTCGGAAAAGCTGCGCCGCGGCGATGCTTACAAGCGCGTCAAGAATGGGGCGGTGAAGATGGGTCGCCGGCATTTGATGGAGCTCTTCGAACTTAAGTTCCGCGACTCCGTATCGGCAGGCGATATCGAGGTCGGGTTCCCGGGCGAGATAATCCACAAGGAACTCGCGCTGCCGACCTGCGATTTGTCATCGATGCCATCGGCCGTTGCATCAGCAAAACTCGAAGAGATGCTGACCATTCGTCGCTCTGTCTCACGGAACTCTGGCTCAACAACCATGGTGGCGCGGCTCACGCATGCGCGTTTGTACGGTACCGAAGATCCCTACGTTGATCGCTCGCCCGAAGACATCATGGCGGAGCTCAACCAGATCCGGTCGCGCTACCGCCACCAGGACAATCACTTCCTGTTCGACGAGCGCGCGCAGAAGGTGCAGCTCGTCGTCTACAACCAGGGTGAGGAGCCGATTGTCGACGCGTCGTTGTCGATCGCCCTGCCGAATCACAATGCGTTCTACGTTGCCGATCGCCTGCCCAAGCGCCCCGTCAATGATCGATATGTCGACCGCACTCCGGATGAGATCGCGAGTTACCCGGCCGTGGCCCTCAAGGACGACTCTGTGCACATCACGGCGAAAATCGGTGACATTCCTACCGGGGAACCGGTCGAAATATTCACGTCGCCGTTGTTGGTTTGTGTGGGCAATGACCTGCAGGGTCGGCGTTTCGGGATACGCTATTCGCTCCACGGCCAGAACCTGCGCGCACCTGCCAAGGGGCAGCTCAAGCTACTCTTCCGCTAAGCCGTCCACTTCTCCACCTGGGGGGCAGCATAACGTTCGAACTGCTGGACGAGCCCAGCCGGGTCCCGGTCGACAAGCAGCATATCCCGGTTTTCACGACGCAGAAATCCTTCGGCGTTCGAGTGATCGAGGTACGCGAGCAGGTGATCGAAGAATCCGTCTATGTTTAGCAGGCCACACGGCTTGTCATGAAATCGCAGCTGGCCCCACGTGACGATCTCGATAATCTCTTCGAGCGTACCGAAACCGCCCGGCATGGCGATGAAGCCGTCGGACAGGGCCGCCATCATCGTCTTGCGCGCGTGCATCGACGCCACCACGTGCAGTTCGGTCAGGCCCTGGTGTGCGATTTCCTTTTCCGTAAGCATTTGCGGAATAACGCCATGAACCTTGCCGCCCAGCTCCAGCACGGCATCGGCGATAATTCCCATGATGCCTTTGTCCGCGCCCCCATAGACGAGTTCGATCTCGTGACGCACCAGGACATCGGCGAGTTTCTTAGCGGCGGCCGCGTATTCGGGCCGCACACCCGGGCTTGAGCCGCAATAGACGCAGATTCTGCGCATGAATCAGGCAGTGAGTGCCGGCGATTTGACGCGGTGCACGATTTCCGCAATTTCCGGGCGGTGTTTCTCCAGTTCCTCGGGCGTCAGGGCATCGAGTTCATGTGGAAATACCAGCCACGCGTCGGTCTCGCGCAGGAAATAGTCCGGCGTCATGTCGGTTTCGTTGCGGCTTGGCTTGAACCAGGGCACCGCAACGCGAATATCTTCGGGCGTGTTACCGCGCGCGCGGTTGCCCAGCTCTTCGACAACCGCCTTGATCGTATTGCCAGTGTCGAAGACATCATCGACGATCAGCACCCGGTCGTCGTGGCAGATCTTCTTGATGATGTAGTTAAGCCCATGGACTGCCACGTGGCCTCTCTGGTCGACGCCGGTGTAGGACGACGTGCGAATGGCGATGTGATCTGACGCTATGCCGCAGTACGCCAGGGTCTCCTGCAAGGCCAGGCCAACGGGGGTTCCGCCGCGCCAGATCGCGATGATCATGGTTGGCTCAAAACCACTGTCGAGTATCTTGATGCCAAGCTCGATCGAGTCCTCGAGCAGGTCCTGGGCGGAAAGTACGGTCTTGTCCATTGTTATTCTCTTGAATGCGGACTACGGAGCGGCCTTATAATGGCTGGCAGACATTCTAGCTCAGCACACGCCAGGAACAACAATAATGAACGAGCGATTTATCGCCGCAAACGATCTCCTGAAGGACTCCTTCCAGCTGGCAGCCAATATCTACGAGGCAGGCTTCAAACCCGATTTCCTGGTCGGCCTGTGGCGAGGTGGCAGCTCCGTCGGTATCGCGGTCCAGGAAGGCCTCGATTATTTCGGCGTCAAGACCGACCACATTGCCATTCGCACGTCGTACACGGGCGCCCGCGATTACTCGCAGATGGTCAGCAAGGCCGACTCCATTCGGGTTCATGGATTGCAGTACCTGCTCGAGAATCTGTGCGCGCACCACTCGATGCTGATTGTCGACGACGTTTACAGCACCGGATCCAGCGTCAGCGCAGTCATCAACCAGCTTACGCGAAAGACACGCCGCAACCTGCCGCATGACATTCGGGTCGCATCCGTCTGGTACCGCCCCACTGAAAATACACTGCGCATCCCGGAGTATTTCGTCCATGAGACGAGCGATTGGCTGGTCCTTCCTTATGAAATGTCGGGATTCTCGATCGCCGAGTTGCAGGAGAACCGGCCGGAATTGGCACCACTTCTTAAGCGTCTTGCGCCACACGTAAAAACGGAAGACGACCTGCCGGTCGGATGACCGACGACCGGGCCTTCCTCCGCATGCTGTTTGACGCGGCGGTCGCGGCGTCAAAGCCCGCCGCGTGCATGCCGCTGTGGCTCGAGGACAGGCCCTTAGGAAACGTTATCGTCGTTGGCGCCGGCAAGGCGGCCGCCAGCATGGCGGCGATCCTTGAGCAGGAATGGGCCGAACCGCTATCCGGCCTGGTCATTGTTCCGTACGGGCATGGTGCAGACTGCGATCACATCGAGGTGGTCGAAGCCGCTCACCCGGTCCCCGACGAAAATGGCGTGGCGGCAACTCGCAGAATTCTCGACATGGTGTCGGGGCTCTCGGCCGACGACACCGTCGTCTGCCTGTTGTCGGGCGGCGGCTCATCGCTACTCTGCGCGCCGGCGCCGGGCGTGACGCTCGAACAGAAGATTGCCGCCACGACCGAGTTGTTGCGAAGCGGCAAGGCTATCCACGAGATGAACCAGGCCCGCAGGGAGTTATCCGCAGTCAAAGGCGGGAAGCTGGCCGCGGCCTGCGCGCCGGCGAATGTCATCACACTGATTATCTCCGATGTGCCGGGCAACGATCCTTCTGTGGTCGCGTCTGGTCCGACTGTCGTCGATGCGGCAAGCGCTCTCGACAGTGACGTCCGAATTCTCGCGACCAGCGACGATGCACTCCAGGCCGCTGCTCTGCGCGCGCTGGAGTTCGACATCAATCCTTACATCCTCGGTGATCTCGCCGGTGACGCCCGCGCCCTCGCAAGGGAGCATGCGCGACTCGCGATCGATATCGCGGCTGGCAAAGGGCCGGTTGAGAAGCCCTGCGTCATCCTTTCCGGGGGCGAGACCACGGTGCACGTTACAGGCACAGGCCGGGGTGGCCGCAACGGTGAGTATTCACTCGCACTCGCGATCGCACTTGATGGTCACGACGGCATTTCGGCGATTGCTGCCGACACAGACGGCATCGATGGCGCGGGCGACAACGCGGGGTGTTTTGTATTTGCCGACTCACTGAGTCGGTCGCGACAGGACGCGGTCGCTATGCAGGCTAACAACAACACCTATGATTTCTTCGCGGCCCTGAATGACCTCGTAATGACGGGTCCTACACGAACGAACGTGAACGACTTCCGCGCGATCCTGGTGCGGTAGTGATCCCCCCGCGGGGGGATGCTATTTGCGAAACTTAAAGTGAATTCTAGGAATGTTCCCGCGGTCGACGTGCCCTTGGGGTAAACGTCGAGTGGCGCCTTTTTCCGATAGCAGTCATTCGTTCATCTTCCTAGTGACCGTCGCCTATCGGCCAATAGCAGCCGCTCAGCTAGTATCGCTGTCAGCGATTCTTGGTTGCACAAATAGCATCCTAGCGAATTGCTGAGCCGCATGTATCAGATACCAGACCAATGCGATAACGAACACGGCCGCACCTTTGCCCACCACTAGGGAGAAAATGGCGGACACCTGCAGCAGCATGACGGCGACGTGGCCCGCAGCCATTCTGGAAAAAGCGCTCCAGTGAAAAATCTCGGGAAACGCGCGCGCGAACCTTCGACTCGCATAAATCCACCAAATCAAAAAAGCAGCAGAGTAAACGCACAGACCTGAACCTGCGTACACCCACACGTCTTGCTCTCCAACTCCGAGGCCCTCTAGTACCTCCGGCAGGAATGATAAGAACATTGCACCGAATGCAAGCGTCAGCAGAATCTGTAGGCGATACTTCTCAATTTCTGTTAATGGTCCGACTTTTTTTCGTAGGGCGACAATGAGACCGCTAAAACCAGCAAATGCGATGCTGATCTCGGCAATTGTCTGTAACGACTGAGGAATGTGCATAGTGAGCTACCTGGAACGTCGACAATTGCGATTGTAGGTTCTCGTTAATCGCGGCACTACACCGTCAATTGTGCCACCGAAGCGAAGGACCGCATTGGGTCATTAGCAGTCATCGAGTATATCCCGAAAGCGGCCGTTCGAGCGGCTGCTATTGAGGGTGAAGCAGACCTCGCCATTGGCCGAGAATGGACGCCATCAATCGGCTAGGGGGGGTAGGTCCTTCAGCAACTCGCTAATCAGATCGCTCGAGGTCAGGATTCCGATCAGCCTGCGCCGCCGGTTGACCACGGGCAGCGCATGAAAATTCCCCATCGACAGTTTTTCCGCCGCCTGGCGCAGTGTGGCCTTCTTGTTGA
>CAZKZE010000043.1:5014-24966 GCA_964557165.1 uncultured Woeseiaceae bacterium | reverse complement strand
CTAGAATTCACTTTAAGTTTCGCAAATAGCGTCCCCCCGCGGGGGGATCACAGGCCGCTTTCAGGCATCCAGATCGGGAATCATTTCGCTCTCGAGTGTCGCGATCATGTCTTTCAGCAGGAGTTTGCGCTTCTTGAGCCTGCGGATGCGCAGTTGATCGACCATTGGGTCGTCCTGCAGGCGATCGATAAGGTAGTCGAGGTCCCTGTGACTGACTCGCAGCTCACGTAATCGCTCCAGTTGAGCAAACGACTCTGTGTCTACTTTGCCAGTCATGCTTCCATGCTACGCGCTGACAGGCAGCAGCGCCAACCAGTCTCGATCAGCTGCGCCGATGACGAAAAAGTGCGGATTCAGAATGTCCGCTTTCGCGTTGTATTTCATGGGCTTACCGTCGAGCGTCACGACCTGTCCGCCGGCCTGTTCGACCACAGCCTGGGCGGCAGCAGTATCCCACTCGGACGTTGGGCCGAGGCGGGGATAGAGGTCCGCGCCACCCTCGGCAACAACACAGAATTTCAGTGAGCTTCCCATCGGGACCATGTCGTAGTCGCCCAGGCTGTCGAGGTAGGCATCGAGACTCGCGCCCCGGTGCGACCGGCTGCCAACTATCCTCGCCGGCTTGCCAGACGCTGGTGCGACGTCAATTGCGACCGGCTCAGAATCGCCGTCACGGCGCTGCGCGCCGACACCCTCGCAACCTACGTAGGTCTTGCCCGTTACCGGTACATGCACCACACCGAGCACAGGCCGGTGCTTCTCGATGAGCGCAATATTGACTGTGAACTCGCCGTTGCGATTCACGAATTCCTTGGTCCCGTCGAGTGGATCTATCAGCCAGTAGCGTTGCCACTGACTGCGCTCATCAAAATCCGGAAGACCGGACTCTTCCGAGATGATCGGGATATCCGGCGTGAGTGACAGCAATCCCGCCTCGATCCAGCGGTGGGAAGCGAGGTCGGCCTGTGTAAGCGGCGATTCATCGTCCTTGCTTTGCACCTCAAAGTCGGTCGAGTAGACTTCGAGGATCGCGCGGCCAGCGTCTTCGGCCAGCGCCACGATCGGATCAACGAGTGACTTCAGGTCCATGTCTTATTCCTGCAGGAAAACCGGGCGCGCAGTATAACAATGAATATTGACCCGCAAACGACACTTCAACGATGTGAAACGCTGATGCTCGATATGGACGGGACCATTCTCGATCTCGCATTCGATAACTACGTCTGGAAGGATCTCGTGCCGCGCCGCTATGCGGCCGCCAATGGCATGACATTCGAGGCGGCACGGGAGCATCTCTTCGAGCAGTACTCAGCCATTCAAGGCGACCTGGAGTGGTATTGCCTGGATCACTGGAACGAGCGGCTCGGGATTGATGTGGTCAAGATCCACCACGACGTGACGCACCGCATTGGCTACCTGCCGGGCGCGCTGGATTTTCTTCGCAACGTGCATCAGTCTGATGTGCGTGTGCTGCTCGTCACTAATTCACACCCGGACACGCTCGATTTGAAAGACGCCGTGACTGGGCTGGCCGACTATTTCGACGAGATCCACAGCTCGCATACCTATGGTCATGCGAAGGAGTCACAGTCGTTCTGGTCTGCCCTCCACGAAAAGGTCGGTTTCGATGTCGAGACAAGCTTGTTTGTTGACGACACCGCGACGGTGCTGCGAAGCGCGCAGGAGTTCGGCGTGGAGATGCTCGTCACGGTCACGCGGCCCGATACGTCGGAGCCGGTCAAGCGAGGCTCGGAGTTTCGGGGCGTGGAGGGCGTGAAAGACCTGTTGCCTACGACTTCCTAGGAGGCCTGCGCCGGCTGCCGGAACGCGGTTTGCCGCCACCGCCAGGTCTGCCGCGCGGTCCGCCTCTCGGCTTGCGCGGACGCGGCTTGGGTTTCACGATTTCCGGGAGGTTCTCGTGGTTGTAGTTCGCGACCGGAATTTTGTGGCCGATGAATTTCTCGATCTCGGGCAAGGTAATAACATAGGTCTCACAACCCAGGCTGATCGCGTCTCCCGATGCGCCGGCTCGTGCCGTTCGTCCGATCCGGTGAACGTAGTCCTCGGCGTCCTGGGGCAGGTCGTAGTTAATGACGTAGTGCACGTCCGGAACGTGCAGTCCGCGAGACGCGACGTCCGTTCCGATCAGTACCGGAAGCGTGCCGGCCTGAAAATCCATCAGCATGCGCAGGCGTTTCTTCTGCGGCACATCACCGGAAATCGCCTTGGCGTGAATGCCGTTCGCTTCGAGGTAGTCCTGCACACGCTCCGCCTCGCGCTTCATGTTCACGAAGATCATAATGCGTCCTTCGCCCATTTCGCGAATCAGGCCGATTAGCAACGGCATCTTGTCCTCGTTGGATGGGTAGAAGATTGCCTGGCGAACGCGATCGGCCGTGACCTTGTCGGGCTCGATGCGGATCAGCTCGGGCTCGTTCATGTGTTCGTAGGCGAGTTCCATGACGCGCTGCGACAATGTGGCTGAGAACAGCATGTTCAGGCGCTTGTCCGGGTCAGGCAGGCGGCGCAGCAGGTACCGAATATCCTTGATAAAGCCAAGGTCGAACATGCGGTCGGCTTCATCGAGAATTGCCACCTCGACCTGGTCGAGCTTGAACACACCTTGCTTGAAGTAATCGATGATTCGTCCCGGCGTGCCGATCAGCAGGTCGACGCCACCCTGGAGCGTTCTGCGCTGCTTTTCGTAGTCGGTTCCGCCGTAGGCGAGGGCGATCTTGAGGCCGGTATGTTTGCCAAGCACTTCCGCATCGTTAGCGATCTGGATCGCCAGTTCCCTGGTGGGTGCGAGCGCGAACAGTCGCGGCTGCCGCTTCCTGTCGGGATCGGGCTCTACGCTCAACAGGCGCTCAAAAGCGGCGATCAGGAACGCGGCGGTCTTGCCGGTTCCGGTCTGTGCCTGCCCGGCGACGTCGTGCCCTTTGAGCGCGATCGGCAGCGTATCTGCCTGGATGGGTGTGCAGAACTCGAAGCCCGCATCACGAATGCCCGCCTGGATGCGGTCATCCAGCGGCAAGGAGTCGAATCTGAGGTCGCTCAGATGGTTTTCAGACATAAATAAAGAACCGGAAAATGTGCGTTAAAAGCTTGCAAAATGGCTCGCGAAACGGTCAAATTGGCCCTAATTCGACGCGACAACCGTCGCACCCGCCAGTTTCGCTGTTCAACGACCCAGATTTTAGCCGGAAAAGAAACCGGAATTCGTCGGCAATAAAGCTGCGACATATTGCCTGATAGTTAAGGCAGCGTCACCCATTTTTGAAATGTTCGCTCGTCAATTGTTGGCGGCGGGCAATTCCATTATTAACCCAACTGATTCATTTGGAGGTTTAGCCGGTGAGCGACAAGATTGTGCACACCTCGGACGGCACATTTGATGCCGATGTATTACAGAACAGCAAAGCAGTACTGCTCGACTTTTGGGCCGAATGGTGTGGCCCGTGCAAGATGATTGCGCCGCTGCTCAATGAGATGGCCGACAAGTACGAAGACAAGTTGGCTGTCGTCAAACTGAATGTTGATGAAAACCCGAATACCGCTCAGAAGTTCGGCATTCGCAGCATTCCAACCTTGATCCTGTTTAAGGACGGCGCCGTTGAGGCGCAACTGATGGGCGCGATGCCAAAGTCGCAGCTCGAAGAGTTTCTGGACACTAATCTGTGAGAGGGTACTTGGGTACTTCAACTAAAAATCGCCCGAATAAGTCGGGCAACAAGGGAAAGGGTAATCCTAACCGTCGCCGCCGCCGGCGTCCGCCGCAGCACGAATACCCGGATGATGATGAGGGCAGCCTTGAGGTAATACCTCCCGAGCAGCTCGAAGCCAGCAAGACGATGATGAACCTGACGGAGCTCAAAACCCGTCCGGCAGCAGCGCTTGTCGAGCTTGGTGAGTCGCTCGGCGTCGAGAACATGGCGCGTTCGCGCAAGCAGGACATCATTTTCTCGATCCTCAAGGCACATGCTGCGCTCGGTGAAGACATCTACGGCGATGGCGTTCTCGAGATCCTGCAGGATGGCTTCGGCTTCCTGCGCTCCTCGGACAGCTCCTATCTCGCCGGTCCGGATGACATCTACGTTAGTCCGAGCCAGATTCGACGCTTCAACCTGAGAACCGGTGACACGGTGTCAGGGCTGATTCGCCCGCCGAAGGAAGGTGAGCGGTATTTTGCCTTGCTCAAGGTCGGCCAGATCAACCACGATGCTCCGGAGAATGCGCGCACGAAGGTCCTCTTCGAGAACCTGACGCCGCTGTTCCCGAAAGATCGGCTCGTGCTTGAGCAGGGTAACGGCAGTACCGAGGACCTCACGGCACGCATCATCGACATGGTTGCGCCGATCGGTAAGGGTCAGCGTGGCCTGATCGTTTCGCCGCCCAAAGCCGGTAAGACGATGCTGCTGCAGAACATCGCATCAGCGATCTGCGCGAACAATCCTGAGGTGGACCTGATGGTGCTGCTCATTGACGAGCGCCCTGAGGAAGTCACCGAGATGACGCGCACGGTACGTGGTGAGGTCGTTTCGTCGACATTTGACGAGCCGGCCAGCCGCCACGTCCAGGTTGCCGATATGGTGATCGAAAAGGCGAAGCGCCTCGTCGAGCACAAACGCGACGTTGTCATTCTGCTCGATTCGATTACGCGACTCGCGCGTGCCTATAACACGGTCGTGCCGAGCTCCGGCAAGGTCCTGACCGGTGGTGTGGATGCCAATGCGCTGCATCGTCCGAAACGTTTCTTCGGTGCTGCTCGCAACATCGAAGAGGGCGGCAGCCTGACAATCCTCGCCACGGCCCTGGTCGACACGGGCTCCAAGATGGACGAAGTGATCTACGAGGAGTTCAAGGGCACCGGCAACATGGAGATCCACCTGGATCGCCGCATTGCCGAGAAGCGTGTCTTCCCGGCCATAAACATCAATCGTTCCGGTACGCGTAAGGAAGAGTTGCTGACTGAAGATGCCGAGCTGCAGAAGATGTGGATTCTCAGGAAGGTCCTGCATCCGATGGATGAGCTAGCCGCCATCGAGTTCCTGCTGAACAAGCTGCAGGATACGAAGACAAACGAGAAGTTCTTCGAGGCAATGAAGCGGTAGTAGGAGCGGCCATTGGCCGCGATGCTTCAACGTACGAAAACGGGACCCTCGGGTCCCGTTTCTTATTGCCTGTCGGCCAGCCACCGACGCGCTTCGAATTCATCGGTAAACAGACGGCCATTCAGCAGGCCGCGGTTCAGCAATATCGTCTCAGCGATTTCGGTCATCTTGAGGGCGTCCGGGTTCAACTGGACCCACGCGATGCGGTGGTCGATCGTCACCCCAGCCTCGAGAAAAATCGCCTGGTGGTCGATCGCATCGGCCAGCTTGAGCGGCCGCTCCATGTTGGTCATCCCGAGTATGGAAAAACACTGATGCTCTGCGCAGGCGGCGACGATGTCCTCCCACATCTGCGTTACTGATGCCCGGTCGGGAATTCCGCCAACGTGGACCTCGATGACCGAGTTCACGCACTCAATAGAATATTCGGCAGCCATAGACTGAGTCTAGTAGCTGCGACCGGTTTTTGCATCCGAGAGCGTCTATTGAGCATGGCAAGAACGCCTGATTCTCAAAAAGGGGAAGATCATGTTGAATAAACACCTGCTTGTCGCTATCGGAGTAGTTATCGCCTTACTGGCGCTTCCTGCAGCGGCCTGGGAGCGTCACGACGTGTCGGTCTGCGAACGAACCGCAGACACAATGTTGCAGGCTTGCCGATATGACGTTCGAGACGACTACTACGAGACGCTTGCGAACTGCAAAAACCTCGGATCGAAAGGCGAGCGACGAGCCTGCTATCGGGAGGCCTACAGGGCCAAGCACGAGGACAGCGAGCTATGCGGCGACGTAAAAGAAGCAAGAGTTGAGGCATGTGAGGTGCTCAACGAAAATCGTTACGATACCGATCCACTTCTCGCCGACGAATTCATCGACCCCGACCTTGTCCCCGACATCTACGCCCCGAACCCCTTCGTCTCGGTTGTTGCCGGCCACACCTACGTGCTGCGTGCCGGCGAGGAGGGTGAAGAGACGGTCGTCGTACACGTCACCGAAGATTCGCGAGAAATCCTGGGTGTGCTGTGCCGGGTTGTCGTGGATGTGGTTGTCGAAGAATCGATAGAAGACGGCGAAGTTGAGTACGAAGCTGTTGAGGTCACCGACGACTGGTTTGCGCAAACCGTAAATGGTGACGTCGTCTATTGTGGCGAGGTCGCGCGGAACTTTGAAGACGGTGTGTTGCGCGATCTTGACGGTTCATTTGAAGCAGGTATCGATTTCGCAAAGTCGGGCTATCTTGTGCTCCAGACGCCAGTGTGGGGCCAGGCCCACCGCCAGGAGTTCGCTTTGGGTGAGGCTGAGGACATCGTCCAGTATGTTGGCTTCGATACCGGACCAAGCGAGGAAGAAGGCGGAAATGTCGAGAACGAGAAGTACTCCTGCGGTACTGACAAATGCCTGCAGACTTTCGACTTTGCCCCGGTTGACCCGGAATCCACGGAATACAAGTACTACCTTCCGGGCACGGGATTTGTGCTGGCAGTGGCCATGGAGGACGGAGAGCTTACCGGCGAACGCGAGGAGCTGATGTGTGTCGGCGATTCACTGGATGTCCTGTCCGACGACGCAGACTGCGGCGTTGCCGATCCGGAGCTGTTGCTGGAAGAGCTTTGCTCACTTTCGCCTGACATTTTTTGTGACGACTGATGACTGATCGCTGGGTCCGGATTGGACAAGATCGTACAATCCGGACTCTGGCGACCGATTTTGTCGGTTCCAGCCGTCTAACAGTCGAATACCCGGGAGGGGTAGGCGTGGCGGTATATCTCGAAGACAAAAGGCTTGTAAAACAGCTGCTTGCCGGCGACGAACGAGCGTTCGACCGGTTCTTCGCGGAAAACTTCGCGCGGCTGTTCCGTTTCGCGCTGGCTCGCCTGTCCGGTGATCCGGATGCAGCTCGCGAGATTGCACAGCTCACGCTGACGCGGGCCGTCCGCAAGCTACATACCTACAAGGCGGAAGCTGCGCTATTTACCTGGTTGTGCGCCATCTGCCGCAATGAGACCAGCGATTGGCTGTCCAGGCACAGCCGTTATCGTCAGCATATTGTGCTGACCGAGGATTTTCCGGAGGTTAGGGCAGCGGTCGACTCCTTCCGATCTCCTGATCAACTGAGTCCTGAAAAGCACTATCGTCGTGTCGAACTGCTACGCCTGATCCAGGTAGCGCTCGACCGGCTCCCGCCGAAGTATGGCGACGTGCTGGAGTGGAAATACATCGAAGGATATTCGATCAAGGAAATATCAGCGCGGCTTCACATTGGCACCGAGGCAACACAGTCGTTGCTGGCGCGCGCCAAGAGAGGGTTTGCCGAGGTGTATACGCCATTGGTCGAAGGCCTCGAGAGAAATGAGAGCGAATTGGTGAAATCATGACAAATGTTGATCACGAAGCGTTGGAAGAACTGTTGCGGCATGCACCGCCACGGCCGATGCCGGGGAAAGACGACGAAGCCGCCGTGCGCAATGCGGTACGTCAGGAATGGCGCGACCTGACCGGCAGGCGACAAAAGCGCAGGCGCATCGCGCAGTATGCGATGGCGGCGACCGTGTTGGTGGGTGTATTCGCCGCGTTCAGCGCCTTCCGCGGGCCGGCTGTTGATGCTGTCCAGGTTGCGACGATCGAAAGGAACATAGGTCCTGTCTACCTGCTTGGAGAGGAAGCCGAGCTTCGCGATACAGTCGATCTGGCGAATATCATGTCAGGCCAGATTATCGTTACCGGCGCCGGCGCTGGCCTGTCTGTCGCATGGGGAAGTGGCGGTTCGATCCGCGTCGATGAAAACTCCCGCGTCGAGTTCTCCGACAGCCAGTCCGTATTTCTGGAATCGGGACGTGTCTATTTTGATTCACAGAGTGTGCCGTTGGTTGCCGGCATTGATGCAGGTGGGGCGCCTGGCGTCACTCTGCGTACGGAGTATGGAGATATCGAGCACCTGGGTACGCAATACATGACGGAGGTTGATGCCGGCAGGCTCGTTGTCAGTGTCCGCGAGGGGCAGGTCGCCATCGAGGGTACGTATCACGATCACCTTGCGTCACCCGGTCAGCAGGTGACGATGACAGGCTCCGCACAGCCCAGCGTATTGAGCATCAGCACACATGGTGAGGCCTGGAGCTGGGTGAATCGGACGACACCGACTGCCGATTTTGAAGGGAAGTCACTGTACGAGTTCCTCGCCTGGGTTAGCCGTGAGATGGGCCTCGAACTCGCATTTGAAGGGCAGGCCGAAGCAAGTGCCCATGATGCAATACTCATAGGCCGGATCGATATGGAACCGGCCGAGGCATTGCGTCTACGCCTCGCAACGGCGGGATACGACTGGCGCATTGATGAAGGAGTGATCTATATCTCTGACAATCGCTAGGCAACTGGTCTGCGGCATTCTCGCCGCGACCCTCTTCGCAGCGGCGGCCGTAGTGGCCGACGATGGGACAGATGTGTCCTATGCGGGGCGGCGAGTGGTCAGCGTCATCGACGAGTTTCGGGCCACAGGCGTCGAATTTGCCTACAGTACGAACGTCCTTACCGATGACCTCTACGTCGCATTTGAGCCAGAGTCCGGCACACCCGTTGAGATAGTGCGCCAGATTCTCAAGCCGCACGGCCTGATGGTCCGCGATGAATCCGGCGTCTATGTCATCGTCAGAGATAACGTCGCCGAACCGTCGCCGTCGACCCCGGTCGCCAGCCCTAAGATGTCCGATCCGGACATGGAGACGGTTGTCGTTGCGGCAAGTCGCTATGAGATTTCGCGTGATATTTCGGCGTCTCGTTACTTGCTGGACCAGCGAACCATCCAGAACATGCCCGATATTGGTGAGGACCCGATTCGTGTCACACAGCGGCTGCCTGGAACGGCTGCCAGCGGCGCATCGGCAAAAACGCATTTTCGCGGCGGTGAGGAGAACGAAGTCGGCATCATGCTGAATGGCCAGTGGCTGTTTGATCCATTCCACATTCGCGATTACCAGAGCATCTTTAGCGCAATTGATGCTCGCGCGATTGACGGTGTTGAGGTATACACGGGTGGTTTCCCGGCAGTCTACGGTGATCGGATGAGTGGTCTCGTCCTGATGGACTCGATGGATACGGACCAGACCAGGCACACCGAGATCGGGCTCAGCGTATTCAATACCTCATTTCTTTCGGCCGGGAGAAGCTCCGACCGGACCTGGCTGTTTTCTGCGCGCAGGGGCAATCTCGATCTCGTCATCGACCCCAAGTTCGGCCAGCCGTCGTATTTCGACGTCTTCGGAGAGTACGCGTTTGAAATATCACCGAGCGCACGATTGTCGATCAATGCGCTGTATGCCGATGACAACGTGGAACTCGTACTGGAGACTGATCCTGAGGAGCGCGAACAGGTGGTCAGCGATACTCGCAATGCACAATTCTGGCTGCGTTTGGACAGCGACTGGTCACCCAGGCTTGCCAGCACGACAGTCCTCGCCTACGTCGACTTTTCAAATCGCCGCGAGGGTGAGACGAACGATCCGGAGAAGATGATCGCCGCGGTCGAGGATTTTCGCGATGTCTCACAAGTGAGCCTGCGACAGGACTGGGTCTGGAACCCGTCCTCGAAGCATCGGACGCAGTGGGGAATCCACGTCGCCTATGGCGAAGCGGATTATGCTTATGACGGAGCCGCCGAGTATTTTGGTCTGCAGGCCGCTTTCGTGAATCAACCACCGGATATCAGCCGAAACCTGGTGGCCAGTCCCAGGGGGGGCAGTTATGGCATGTATGTGTCGGATCGCTGGAAGGCATCTGACAGAATAATTCTCGAATGGGGTCTTCGCTGGGACGACCAGACCTACACGGACCTGGCCTCGGACTCCCAGCTTAGTCCGCGCGTTAATCTCATGTACCGCACTTCGCAGAATTCGGAACTGCGCTTGAGTGCCGGGCGCTACTACCAGTCACAGCCAATTCAGTCGCTGCAAATCGAGGATGGCATCACTGAATACTGGCCGGCACAGCGTGCCGATCACCTGATCGCAGGCTTCCGCTACCTGACGCAGAACGACACGTCACTCAGAGTCGAAGCGTTCCTCAAGAACATTCGCAAGGTGCGTCCACGATTCGAGAATCTGTATGACCCGCTCGCCACGATTCCAGAGTTGATGCCTGACCGGGTTCGCCTCGATCCTACAAGGGCGCAAGCACACGGCGTCGAAATTTCGGCGGACAGGTCAACGGGTGCCTGGAGCTGGTGGGCCTCCTACACCTGGGCCGAGGTCATCGACCAGATTGATGGTCGCGACGAGTACCGCAGCTGGGATCAACGACACGCACTACAGGCGGGTTTCGCCTGGCAGGGCGAGCAATGGAACTTCTCGGCGGCGGCCAGCGTCCACTCGGGTTGGCCATGGACGGACCTGTATCTCGAGGAAGTTGGAGTCGGGCCCGACGATGAGCCGATTTACGAGGCGACGCCCGGTCCACGTAATGCCAACCGCCTGCCTACATTTTCGAGTCTCGATGTGCGCCTCAGCCGCAGGTTCAAACTGCGCCGCGGATCTTTGCTTGCTTTTCTTGAGATCTCCAACGTTCTGAATCGCCAAAACGTCTGTTGTATCGATTGGGATATCGATGACGAAGGGCTCGAGTACAGCCTGGACTACTGGATGCCATTACTTCCCGCTGTCGGGATTCTCTGGGAGTTTTGATAAACCTTCAGGTGTCGCTCTGCAGATCCGGAACGCGCTAAGTCCGGAACAACGTAGACCCGCAGCATCGGGTCAAAGTGGTGCAGTATGGCCAGGTCGCTTTCGTCGAGACAGATGATACTGGTCGCGCGGCGATAGACGGCTTGCATGAGTGGACTCAGGCCAGTCGGTATGGATCCTCGGTGCGTGAGGACATAGGGTATGGAGCGTGTCAGTGTGAGTAACAGTCCTACCTGTCCAGCGCTACTGTCGTGAATATGGACAACGTCGAGGCGCGGCATCATGCAGTAAGCGGTGATCGGCGACCTGACGACTGGACCGACAACCACATTTTCGACCGCATGCAGGCGTTTTGCGAGTGTCACGTTTCTAACGACGACATGCTGGTCGATGCCTTCATCTTGAAGAGATTCGACCAGGCTTACGAAATGCTCTCCGGTACCGTTGAATGACTTCGCGAGATTGATGTGGCCGACTTGCACGTCACTCTTCCCGGTCTTTGTCGACAAGCCCCAGTGCCGAAACCATATCGGCACCATGGGGGTGGTCAAGTATCAGGTGTTTCGCTTCTTCGCGTACAGCGAGAGACGGATCATTGAGCAACCCCAAAGCGGCATCCAGTGCCGCTTGGCTTTCGGATCCCGCCAGTTCCGTGAGACCGCGAACGCGTATGCGCGGATTCGCGCTGTGAACTTTCAGCAGGGCAGTGTCGACCACGTTCATCGCGTTCGAGGATATGTACTCGACTCGCACCGCGTTACCAAACAGGTATAGGCGCACCTCCTTTCCGTCCTGGATGAGCATGTAGCTGTGATGTTTGTACGCCTTGTGGATATCCCTGTGGATCTGTCCTGGCAGCGCATCGTCGCCGACCACTGTGCCGCAAACAAGCAATGCGAGGCCCGGCAGGGCCCCGCATTGCGAGCGTGTCGACGACTTAGTCATCAGCTTCGGTAAGGAAGCAGCTTTCCATCGCCGTCTGATTCCAGCTTTCTTCACGGGCAAGGACCTCGTACTTAAACGCCTCCGTCAGCTCCATGAATTCTTCCGGAATCGTCATCTCAGTGACGTCGGGGGGAAGGACTACACTGAAAATACTGACAAACTCTTCACCGCTGGGCGTCTCGAGCTCGGCTTCGACAACGACCTGGTAGTTGGCAATCACGAGGCCTGGCGCATCCTGAGGATGGCCCAGCGAAGGGTGCGTTCTCGTGACGGGACTCCAGGCGATGACATATTCGTCAGCCTCTATGACCGGTGCGTCATAACCGGGTTCTTCGTCGTCGCATTGCATGGCGGCAGCGACTTCGTTAACGGTTGGCACCGGCGGTGCAGGCATTGCATGCGTGATCTCGGTTTCGCTCTCCAGCTCATCGCCTTCGAGCGAAACACCTTCCACCTCGTAGGTCCCTTCCGGGAAGCGGTGGAAAAACACAGACGGTGGCAAGTCGTCAAAGGTCGGTTCTGCACTCTCGAAGAAGATCTCGGTCAGGCCTTGGCGGCGCAGGCGGCCACGGACGCCGACACCGAGTATGCGACGCTCCTTGGTGTCTTCGATTTGCAGCCGTTTCCACGGCTCACCGTCAATCAATGCGTGAATGCCGAGATCGCCGTCAGTGTTGTTGAGTTCAAAGAAAACTTCGGCGACGTCGAACGGGATCTCGTCGTCGTCGTCGTGGTCGCCGGCGAAAACAGGCATGGCGAGCAGGGATGCAGCTCCTGCGCCAAGGAATATAGATGTGGTTTTCATGATGGATCTCCTGACAGCTGTGGGCTCACTCCGTAAGACGGAGCTAGGTCAGGAAATCGGTCGGACTTTAGATAGTGTTCTTCTCAGGCGTCGAGGAAGACGACTTTGCCGCTTTCGATGGAGTAGTTCGCGCCGACGATGGTCAGCTCGCCGGATTCGACCAGCCGTTCGATGATCAATGAGCCGTTTTGCAGGCGTCGGACCGAATGGTGGACATTGGTGACAACGGCATCGTGCAAGCTGACGTCCGCATTCGGCAGGGACTCGATTGCAGGGCGTATTCGATCGACGATGGCGCGCAGATTCGGCGACCGAAATTCCTGATCCGCTGCAAGTTCCTTAAGAGTCGCATCCACCGCGCCGCAGTTACTGTGGCCGAGCACGACGACGAGCTTCGTGCCGAGTTGGGCGGCTGCAAATTCGACACTGCCGACTTGCGACGGAGCAACGATGTTGCCCGCCACGCGAATCACGAACAGGTCACCGAGGCCCTGGTCGAAGACCATCTCCACGGGCACTCGAGAGTCGGAGCAGGCGAGAACGACCGCGAATGGACTCTGTCCTTCAGCGAGTTCAGCGCGATGGGCTTGTGTGCCGGAAATATTCTGGCCGCCATCGCCCGACGCGAAACGGCGATTGCCTTCGCGCAGGCGGTCGAGGGCATCGTTAGCGGAAATCATGGATGCACATTACCACCGCTGCAGGAAAACTGAAGTCCCTGCCGGAAAGTGGCTTTCCTCTTTCGCGAGTTCGACGTACCCGTCGGTCGCCGACAGCGCTGTGAAATCACCGGACGTGTTGGTCTTCACGGGCATGGCCAGAACCTGTCCAGCGGCACTGGAGACGAGTCTTACCGGCTGGAAGCAGGTCAGGTTCGGTTTGAACGTGACCTCGCTCGCCAGCGACGCGAACTCAGGCGGCGCCTCGGCAGCCGCCGCGGCTCTGGCCAGTGCCGGAATAACATACTGCCGGCAGCAGACCAACGCCGACACAGGGTTGCCCGGGAGCGCGAATACAGCCTGTCCCTGCGGTCCGGTCCCGAACCACATGGGCTTTCCAGGGCGCTGGCTGACCTTGTGGAACACGACCTCAACGCCGAGCTCGCTGAGAACCTCCGGCACGTAATCGGCCTTGCCCATCGACACGCCACCGCTCAGAACGAGGACGCCAGCAGCATCAAGATGCGCGCCGATCTTGTCGCTGAGTAGCGCCGGCTCGTCCGCAATATGATCATGAGCGCAGTCATCGTAGCCGTGGCGGCCGAGCATCGCCTGGATCGCCGGGCCATTCGACATCCGGATCTGGTGCGGTTCGATCGGCTCGCCGGCAGGAACCAGCTCGTTGCCCGTCGAGATAATCCGAATGACGGGTGCGCGACTGACTTCGGCATGGGTCAGGCCACAAGACGCGATGACGGCGATGTCCATCGGCGAAACGCGCTTTCCGGGTCTCAACAGTTCTGCGCCGGCCGCGTGATCGGACGCTCGCGGGTGAATGAACTGTCGCTGCTTCGCTTCGTAGCCTTCCTCGAGCGTTGCCGTGCCGTTTTCTACACGGATACGCTCTACCGGGATGATGCAATCCGCGTTTTCGGGTAACGATGCGCCGGTCATTATCTCAATGGCGCCGCCCGTCTCGAGCCTGAGCGCCGGGTCACCGGCGGCCTGGGTAGCCTGGATAGGGAAAGTCCTTGCGCCTTCCGCGTAGTCCGAATACGCAATGGCGATACCGTCCATCATGACGCGATCGAAAGGCGGCTGGTCGCGCTCCGCAACGACATCCTGGCGCAGTACCCGCCCGGCCAGGTTCGCAACATCGACCGACTCGGCAGGAAAGGCCGGCATTGCTGCCAGGACGGCTTCCAGCGCCTCGGAAGTTGTCAACACGGTCTACGCTTTCTCCCGCGCAATCGCGCGATGGCCGATGTCACGCCGGTAGTAGACGTCGTCCCAGTCAATCTTCGCGACGGCCGCGTAGGCATCGTCGGCGGCATCCGCGACCGTGTGGCCGAGTCCGACAACGCACAGCACGCGACCGCCACTCGTTACCACCTTGTCATCATCGAGCGCTGTGCCCGCATGAAAGACTTTTTGCGTGTTGCTATCAGCGTGCTCGAGTCCGGAGATGAGCTTGCCCTTCTCGTAGCTCGACGGATAACCGCCGGCAGCCATAACAACGCCGAGTGCCGCACGCGTGTCCCATAGCGTGTCACGTTTGCTGAGTTCACCTTCGATGGTCGACAAGCAAATATCGACGAGATCGGATTTGAGCCGCGCCATGATCGGCTGCGTCTCCGGGTCGCCCATGCGGCAGTTGAATTCGATGACCTTGGGCGTACCGTCCGCCATGATCATGAGGCCCGCGTAGAGAAAGCCCAGGTAGGGATTGCCATCGGCCTTCATCCCTTCGAGCGTTGGCCGAATGACTTCGTCCATGATGCGTGCTTCAATCGCCGGCGTGACGACCGGGGCAGGGGAATAGGCGCCCATACCGCCCGTGTTCGGCCCAACGTCGCCCTCGTCGCGAGCCTTGTGGTCCTGTGACGTCGCCAGCGGCAGGATGGCATCACCATCGGTCACCACGATGAAACTGGCTTCCTCGCCGTCCAGGAACTCCTCAACGACAATCCTGGCGCCAGCGTCGCCGAAGCTGCCGCCCGCGAGCATATCCGTCGCGGCTTGCTCCGCTTCTTCGAGTGTCATCGCGACAATGACGCCCTTGCCGGCTGCAAGACCATCGGCCTTGATGACGATCGGTGCGCCGTGCTCACGAATGTACCCGAGGGCTGGCTCGAGCTCGGTGAAGTTCTGGTAGTCGGCCGTTGGGATGTTATGGCGCGCGAGAAAGTCCTTGGTAAATGCCTTGGATCCCTCGAGTTGTGCGGCGGCGGCTGTCGGGCCGAAGCAGGGCAGGCGGAGTTCATTGAATCGGTCTACGATGCCGTCCACAAGCGGCGCTTCGGGGCCGACGATCGTCAGGGCGATTGATTCATCCTGTGCGAGCTTCGCCAGTGCCTCGATATCGTCCGACGACACCGCAACATTGCGAATCTTGTCTTCACGGGCTGTGCCGGCATTGCCGGGCGCGACCAGGACCTCGTCGACCCGCGGGGACTGGGCACACTTCCAGGCCAGCGCGTGTTCCCTGCCACCGGAGCCTATGATCAGGATATTCATCAATGCCGGAAGTGTCGCATGCCCGTGAAGACCATTGCCAGACCGTGCTCATTGGCAGCCTGGATGACCTCTTTATCACGCATGGAACCGCCGGGCTGGATGATCGCCGAGATGCCGGTCTCCGCTGCCGCATCGATGCCGTCCCGGAACGGGAAGAAGGCGTCCGACGCCATGACCGAACCGTTCACTTCGAGCCCCTCATCAGCCGCCTTGATAGCGGCGATCTTCGTCGAGTAGACACGGCTCATCTGGCCGGCGCCAACACCGATGGTCATGTTGTCCTTGCAGAAAATGATCGCATTGGACTTCACGTACTTCACGACCGTCCACGCGAACAGCATGTCCTGGATCTGCTCGGCGGTCGGTGCTTTCTCTGTGACGACCTTAAGGTCGTCGGCGGTGATGATGCCGAGGTCGCTCGTCTGGACGAGAAGACCACCGGAGACCTTCTTGAAGTCAAAACCGCCGGATGCGGCGTCCGACCACGCCCCGGTTTCGAGAACGCGGACATTCTTCTTCGCCGCACAGGCTTCTGCGGCGCCCGACTCGATCGATGGCGCAATGATCACTTCAACGAACTGGCGGTCGACGATTGCCTGCGCCGTTGCCGCATCTAGCGGGCGGTTGAACGCGATGATGCCGCCGAACGCCGACGTTGGATCCGTCTTGAACGCCTTGTCGTAGGCTTCCGCAATATCGCCAGCGACGGCCACGCCGCAAGGGTTCGCGTGTTTGACGATGACGCAGGCAGGGCCCTCGAACTGCTTCACGCATTCGAGCGCCGCATCGCTGTCAGCGATATTGTTGTAAGAGAGCGCCTTGCCTTGCAGCTGTTCCGCGGTGGCCAGTGAGCCGGCTGGAGCCTGCTGGTCGACATAAAACGCGGCTTCCTGGTGCGGATTCTCGCCGTAGCGCAGTTTCTCGGAAATGCTCCCCGAGTAGAGGAAACGTTCGCCGAGGACATCGTCCTCCAGTGATGCCGACAGGTATTTGGTGATGGCCGTGTCGTAGCTCGCGGTATGTGCGTAGGCTTTCGCGGCCAGTCGCCGTCTGTCCGCGAGTTCAAGGCCACCGCCCTGGAGTTTCTCGAGCACTGCGTCGTAATCGTCAGGGCTCACGCATACGGCGACGCCGTCATGATTCTTGCTGGCTGCACGGATCATTGCCGGGCCACCGATATCGATATTCTCGATAGCATCGTCAATCGTCGCATCCTCGCGGGCGATCGTCTGTTCGAATGGGTAGAGATTGACGACCAGCAGGTCGATCGGTTCGATGCCATGTTCGTCCATGACAGCCTCGTCGGTACCGCGCCGACCGAGCAGTCCGCCGTGAATCACAGGATGCAGCGTCTTCACGCGACCATCCATGATCTCGGGGAAGCCTGTTTTTTCCGATACCTCGATGACGTCAAGGCCCGCTTCGCGCAGCTGGCGGCAGGTGCCGCCCGTGGAAAGTACTTCAACGCCGAGTCCGGCAAGGCCTTCTACAAAAGGGATAAGTTCACGCTTGTCAGAAACACTGACGAGCGCGCGTCGTACATTGAACATGCTTGCACCTTAGAGAGATAAACGGGGGGTGGCTACTGGATAATGGAATAGGTCCTGAGTTTCTTGCGCAGGGTCCCACGGTTGATGCCGAGAATACCGGCCGCCTGGCTTTGATTACCATGCGTAAAATCCATAACGGCCTTGAATAACGGCCGTTCTACCTCGCCAATAACGAGATCGTACAAATCGCCAGGCCGATCGCCGTTCAGTGCGGCGAAATACTGGTCGAGTGCATCTTCGGTGTGTTTACAAAGTGGCTTCTTGTTGGTTTTGAACCTGAGATCTCTCTTTTTCTTGTTCTTTTTCTGTGCCACTTTGGTCGTTCCCCAAGAAATACTGCTTCGTCAGTCTCAGCTGTTCTGAAGCGCTGTCCACACGCACCACCTGATGCCGAAATTCGTCGGCGTCGTCCAGGTTTTCGCAATACCAGGTCAGATGTTTGCGGGCCACTCGAACGCCGGTGGTTTCCCCATAAAACCGGTGCAGATCGTTCAGGTGGCCGAGCATAATATCACGCAATTCGTTTTTTTCTAGCTGCGTACTTTCCGCAAGCGGATCCAGCGCCGCGGCAAGTTCGCGAAAGATCCATGGGCGTCCCTGGGCACCCCGGCCAATCATCAAGCCATCTGCATTAGTTAGGCGCAGAACCTCAAGCGACTTCTCCACTGTTGTGATGTCGCCGTTGGCGATCACGGGAATTTGTACAGACTCTTTGACGCGCGCAATTGTCTCGAATTCTGCGGCGCCCTTGTAGCGATCCTCACGAGTCCTGCCATGGATGGCCAGCGATTGAATGCCTGCGTCCTCCGCAATCTTTCCGATCTGAACGGCATTGCGGTGCTCACGGTCCCAGCCCGTGCGGTATTTCAGCGTTACTGGCACATCGACGGCTGCAACGACGGCACACAGTATCTCGGCGACGAGCTTTTCATCCTGGAGCAGTGCCGAACCCGCGAGCTTCCGGCAGACTTTCTTGGCGGGGCAGCCCATATTGATATCGATGATCTGTGCGCCCCGGTCGACGCAGGCCTGTGCCGCAAGCGCCAGCTGGTCGGGTTCGGAGCCGGCGATTTGCACTGTGACAGGCTCCGCATCGAGATCCAGGTCGAGCCGATGCCGCGACTTCGGCGTCTGCCAGAGGCTGGTGTCCGCCGTCGTCATCTCCGACGTTGTCATTCCGGCCCCATAAGCACGGCAGAGTCGCCGAAACGGCGCGTCGGTCACTCCTGCCATGGGCGCGAGCACGAACGGGCTCGGTAGCGTATAGGGACCGATCTCGAGTGGTGTGAAGGGCATAGGGTCAATTGTACTGGCGCGGCCCCTCGCGGGCGAACAACGGCGTCTACTTGAAGCTGTCGTCTTTGCAGCGCAGGGTGCCATCGGCATTGCGGTAGCAGGCCCTGAGCCTGAAACTCTCGGCTTCCGCCGACGGAGATCGAATGGTTATTACCGCATTGAACGAATTGCCGGGCTCGACGAGTTTGCGCGGGTCGAGATTGTCGGGGAGGTAGTCTGCGGGATCGAGTGCGAAGCCGCCAATCGGTTCCTCGTAGCGATCCGTCAGCGAGATTCCGATGATTGGGTACGGCAGCGGCTTGTCTGAATTGTTGCCGACGCGAGAGAAGATCATTACGTCCTCGCTGCCATCGGGCGATTCGGATTCGTCGGTTGTTCCTACGCTGTGACGGGTTGCCTCGAAGCGCCAGCCGGTGATATCCCAATCAGGCGACAGCGGCATGCCCATCGCGCGATACAGGGGGCCGGCGACGCTGTTGAATGCCGGAATGGTTGCCAGGGCCTCTCGAGACTGGTGCAGTCCCTGGGCGACGAGCAGGAATACGAGCGCGACCAGGCCGACGACCATGCCCCAGCCGCGTTTGCCAGCCTGCGCCGCTGCTTCAGCTTCGCGTTCTGCCGCTGCTGCTCCGGCCAGGCTGGCCGCCGCCGCGGCATCCATCGCGAGTTTCTCACTGTCCCGGTCGCTGCGGATTTGCTCGCCTTCCATGATGATCGTTTCGAAGCCGGCACTCGTGTCCTTGAGATCCAGTTTGTCCTTCTTGGTCTTCTTGTCCTTCTTGCCCTTTTTCTCTTTCTTGTCTTTCTTCTTCTTCTTCTCTTCGCCAGCTTTGGCCTCGGCCTCACCGTCAGCGATCACGATCGTAGACGCGAAGCCATCCTTATCTTCCACAGCCAATGCGAGGAGGTCCTGATCGATCTGCAAATTGATCGTCTGTTCCTCTTCGGTCAGCGGCGGAAGTTCGAAACTATCGTCATCCTCGGCGACGTCATCGTCGGCCTCTTCGATAACTTCCTCTACAGATTCCTCGACAACTTCCTCTTCTTCGATGAGCTCCAGTTGCGCGTCCTCTTCCGGCTCCTCATCCAGCTCCTCGTCCAGCTCCTCGTCCAGCTCCGCCGGAACGAGGTCTTCCGCTACGAACTCGTCTTCGTCCACCTCTTCGACGAGATCTTCATCGAGAAGATCATCAAGATCCCGATCTTCTTCCTCGCTGTTTTCGAGTAACAACTCGAGATCGACCTCTTCCTCAATCTCAGGCTCGTCCAGGGATTCGTGCATTCCGCTGAGATCGATGCCCATGGCCTCGGCCTGCAAAGCGAACTGCGAGTCCATGTCGAGTATTTCATCGATGTCCTCCGTGGAGATTTCCGGCTCATCCGGCTCATCTGGCTCA
>CAZKZE010000043.1:0-4914 GCA_964557165.1 uncultured Woeseiaceae bacterium | reverse complement strand
GGCTCATCTGGCTCAGGTTCGACTTCTTCTGCCTCATCCCGCTCCAGCGCCTCGAGCTCAGCATCCAGCGGTGCCGAGACCGCCTGTGCCAGGTCCTCGAATTCACCGAGAATGTCTGTCCACTCATCAGGCTCACTCAGGTCGAGGTCCGCCTGCAGGTCCACCTCGGCAACTTCCGCGGGCTCGTCGGGGATATCCTCCGGCTCTTCGACGGGTGCCGCCACAGATAACGACTCATCGTCGAAATCGAAGTCATCGGGCAGCGGCGTATCGTCGTCGAAACGGAGCTCGTCGACCGAGGACCTTGACGGTTCATCGTCGGCTTCGGCGAAGATCTCGGGCGAGTCAACCTGCGGTGGTGTTTCGGTCAGGAACTGGTCGACTGGCGTCGGCGACTCTTCGAGTAATTCATCGACTTCCGATGCCTGTACATCGTTCGCCGGTGGCGCATCGGCATTTGCCTCATTTGCGACGGAGTCCGAAGCACCTTCGCCGACATCCTCGTCATCGAGTACACGCCATTCAACGCCGGTATCCTCGATACGGATATCGGAGCCGGCGAGTTCGTCGAGTGTCTTGAGCAGCGCGGCGCTATGTTCGGCGGAAATCGAGGAAGGCAGTCCGGCGTCCTTTTCTGCGGGTTCGGGCTTGAGTTCCGGAAGCGCACCATCGGCCTCTTTCGGTGCCGGTTGTTGGGGCATCGACTCGGACAGGTATTTGAGGGCATTGAACGCATTTCCACAGCCGCCGCAGCGGACTTTGCCGGCGGCCATCTTGAGTACATCCGCCGTAACGCGAAATGCTGTGCTGCAATCAGGACATTGCGTATACATCAGTCGTGCAAACCTACCTCTTCGTACCTGTCAGTCGTGACCACATCTGGCCATCCTGCTCCCTGAAAACGGGTTCCTCGAACTCGATCCAGGCCTTGTATGCTGCCATTGTTTCGTCGGCTTGTTCACATAATACGCCCGACAGTGCAAGCATACCGCGGCTGGCCAGTGTTGATGTGATGGAATCGGCAAACTGGGCAAGCGGCCCGGCGAGAATATTCGCCACCACCACATCGAACTGACCCTCGATATCGTCCGGGCTGCCCGTAACGAGCAGCCTGTTGGCCACCTCGTTGTCGGCAGCGTTCTGGCGCGTGGCGATCACCGCCTGGGGGTCGATATCCATGCCGGTCGCCGAAACACAGCCGAGTTTGAGACCTGCGATCGCGAGAACGCCCGAGCCGCAGCCGTAGTCAAGTAATGTTTTGCCGGCGAGGTCGATTTCGTCGAGCCACTCGAGGCAGAGCGCTGTCGTCGGGTGCGTCCCGGTGCCGAATGCGAGGCCTGGATCGAGATGCACGACGACAGCGTCATCGTCATCGACCTGACTGCCGGTCGGGCAAATCCACAATCGTTGGCCAAACCGCATTGCTCCAAAGTAGCGCAGCCACTCGCGCTCCCAGGCACGATCGGCGAACTCCTCGGTGCGGTGTGCAGGCAACTGCTCGAGACCGAGTTCCACGAGAAGCGCAGCACGAAATGCAGTCATATCGGTGTCGCCCGGAAACAGGCCGGTAATGCGCGTGTTTGACCATAGCGGCGTCTCGCCCGGGCCCGGCTCGAGCACAGGGTCGTCGCCGGCATCGGACAAGGTGACCGAACTCGCGCCGAGTCGGGAGAACGCATCTTCGACAATTGCGGGGTCCAGCGACTTGAGATCCATGACGAACTGATACCAGTCCATCGTTGTGCCGCTCCTGGTCAGGTCAGGCCGAGACGTTTTTCGAGGTAGTGGATGTCCGTACCACCGGCCTGGAACGCCGCGTGTTGGAAGATTTCCTGGTGCAACGGCACGTTGGTCTTGATGCCCTCGATAACGATCTCGGACAACGCATTCTTCATTCGAGCAAAAGCCGCGTCGCGGTCTTCACCGTGCGCGATCAGTTTGCCGATCATCGAATCGTAGTAAGGCGGGACCTTGTAGCCGCTGTAAACGTGGCTTTCCATACGGATGCCCGGTCCACCTGGCGAATGCCACAACGTTACAAGACCCGGAGACGGCATAAAGTTCTTCGGATCCTCGGCGTTGATTCGACACTCGATAGCATGGCCCTGGATCTTGATGTCTTCCTGCCTGATCATCATGGGGTCGCCGCTCGCAATGCGCAGTTGCTCGCGCACGATATCGACTCCCGTAATCATCTCGGTGACCGGGTGCTCTACCTGGAGGCGCGTATTCATCTCGATGAAGTAGAACTCATCGTCCTGGTACAGGAATTCGAATGTTCCGGCGCTGCGGTAGCCGATCTCGAGGCAGGCGTCTACGCAACGTGAGCCGATTCGGTTTCGCTGCTCTTCGGTAATGCCCGGAGCAGGCGCTTCCTCAATGACCTTTTGGTGTCGGCGTTGCATCGAACAATCGCGCTCGCCGAGGTGAATCGCATTGCCGTGCGTGTCTGCGAGCACCTGGAACTCGACGTGGCGCGGTTTCTCGAGGAATTTCTCCATGTACACGACGTCGTTGCCAAAGGCGGCACGCGCTTCGGCTTTTGTCACGGTAATCGCGGCGACCAGAGAAGCCTCGGCATGTACGACGCGCATCCCGCGGCCACCGCCACCACCTGATGCCTTGATGATGATCGGGTAGCCAATGTCGCGGGCAAGGCGCATGTTTTCATCCGGATCTTCGCCCAGCGGTCCGTCGGAACCAGGGACGCAAGGCACGCCGGCCTTCTTCATAGCCCGTATGGCTGAGACCTTGTCGCCCATAAGCCGGATCGAATCTGCCTTCGGTCCGATAAAAGTGAAGCCGCTTGATTCGCAGCGTTCAGCAAAATCCGCGTTTTCAGAAAGAAAGCCGTAGCCCGGGTGAATGCCAGTGGCATCCGTTACCTCGGCCGCACTGATAATTGCAGGCATATTGAGGTAGCTGTCCGTCGATTGCGGCGGCCCGATGCAGACGGTTTCGTCCGCGAGCAACACATGCTTCAGGTTGTTATCTGCGGTCGAATGTACGGCGACCGTCTTGATACCCATCTCGCGGCAGGCGCGCAGAACGCGAAGCGCGATCTCGCCGCGATTGGCAATTACGATTTTATCCAACATGTCGGAGGTCCCGCTTACTCACCCTGGCGCTGATCGATGACGAACAGCACCTGTCCAAATTCGACAGGCTCGCCATTCTGGATGCGGATGGACTTCACGACACCGGAAACGTCCGCCTCGATCTGGTTCATCATCTTCATTGCTTCGATGATGCACAAGGTGTCGCCCTCGCTAATGCGGTCACCGACCTGGACGTAGGCCGCCGCACCTGGCGAAGAGGCTGAATAGAATGTGCCCACCATTGGAGCGGTCACTTCGAAGCCGTCCTCTTCCGTCGCTTCGACCGGAGCGGCGGCGGGAGCAGCTGGCGCGGCGGCAACGGCCGGCGCGGCTGCGACCGGTGCGGGCGCGGCCACTACTTGCGCGGGTGCGGCCGGCGCATGCGCCGAATACCGGCTGATTCTCACCGATTCCTCTCCCTCGGTAATCTCGATTTCTGCAATGCCGGAATCATCCAGCAATTCGATCAGCTTTTTTACTTTTCTAATGTCCATCTTTAGCCCTTCGCACTTGCGACGTATTGACTGGCGCCCTGCAACGCCAGTTCGTAGCCGTATGCCCCAAACCCAAACAGGCAGCTACTCGCGATATCGCTGAAGTAGCTGTTATGCCGAAAATCTTCTCGCGCAAACGTATTGCTGAGATGAATTTCGATAAACGGAATCTGAACCGCGAGAAACGCATCGCGCAGCGCGACGCTGGTGTGCGTGAAACCACCCGGGTTCAGGATAATGAAGTCGACCCCATCGCTCGCGGCCTGCTGCACGCGATCGATGAGCTCATGTTCGGCGTTACTCTGAAAACAAACCAGTGAATGACCGAGCGCCTTGGCGGACTCGACGCAACGCGTCTCGATGTCTGCCAACCTGTCCGCACCATAAACCTCGGGCTCGCGTGAGCCGAGCAGGTTCAGGTTCGGGCCGTTGATAAGCAGAAAATCGGACATTTTGTTGTTGTTTTGGCGATTTTGCCGAAGATGGCGGCAATTCTAACCCTTTTTTCCGATTTTTTCGCAACTTAAATGGTGTCAGTCACCTTATTTCCAGTCTAAACGTGCCAGTCACCTCAGACTGGAAATAGGGTGACTGACACCCAATTACAGGAGGTCAAAGGCGCCGCGAGCCTCTTCCTTGCTGATCTCGCCATTGTCGAGGAGCGTCAGGATCCGCACCACGTCATCGAGGTGGGACTGGTGCAGCTCGCCGATGTAGGCGCCAACGTACTCGCCGTCCTTCGCTACGAACATCGTGAACGGCATGCCAATAAATTCGATGCCGGACGTTTCCGCGACAGCCATTGCGTCCTGCTGGCCAATAAGGATCGGGTAGTTGAATTGCGCCTCTTCTGCGTAGGCCACAACCTCTTCCGGGTAATCGACCGCGATGCCGAGAACCTGGTAGTCGATTTCGGCATGTTGCGCCTGGAATTCTTTCAACAGCGGAATCTCGCGTCGGCACGGTGCGCACCAGGTCGCCCAGAAATTCAGCAGTCGGTGCTTGCCGTCCCACTCAGAGAACTCCCGAGAGATGCCTTCAATGTCAGGTAATGTGAAAGCAGGATGCGTGACCGCCTCTAGTTGCGCCGGCTGGGGAGGCGGGGGGGCTTCAACTTCGATGGGAATTCGCGCAGCATAGAATAATGCGCCCGCCATCAAGGCAAGCAATGCCGCGGCAAAGATCAGCGTAACTCGTGACACGGTGGAACCCTTGTTTAGTCGTGTTGGGCGACAGTCTGGGCCGTACCAAGGGCCTGTTGCAAGTGCTCGACGAAATCTTCTGCTTTCATATAACCAACAACTTCATAGCCATTGCGCTGC
>CAZKZE010000042.1:0-25085 GCA_964557165.1 uncultured Woeseiaceae bacterium | reverse complement strand
CCTTTCTATCACCTGGTGGTCACCGACTCGCGTAATCGTCGGGACGGCCGATATATCGAGCGTGTTGGCTTTTTTAACCCGGTCGGTCGTGACCACGAGGAAAATCTGCGGATTGACGTCGAGCGTGTGGACTACTGGATTGGCCAGGGCGCACAGCCGTCCGATCGTGTTGCCTCTCTGCTGAAACAGCACCGCAAGGCAGCCGCGGCGAACTGATTGGGCGTTACAACTCAACCCGTCGTCCTGGGCCGAATTTCGGGCCTGTTTGGCGTAAGGGGATGGGTCAAGGTGTACTCGTACACCGAGCCGCGTGAAGCGGTACTGAATTACGATCGCTGGCTGCTCTCCGCGAAGGATGGATGGCAGGGGGCGACAGTCGCTGAAGGCAAGCGGCACGGAAAGACCGTCATCGTACGTATCGATGGATACGATGATCGTGACCAGGCGGCGAGTCTCATTGGAACCGAGATTGGAGTTCCGCGGGACGAGATGCCAGAGACGGGTGGCGACCAGTATTACTGGTCGGACCTCGAGGGACTCAGGGTCATTCACAAGGATGGCGCCGAACTCGGCAAAGTGGACCACCTGTTGGAGACCGGCGCTCACGATGTGATGGTAGTAAAAGGCGAGCGGGAGCGTTTGATTCCTTTCGTCATGAAAGAGGTTGTACTCGGCGTTGATCTCGCCAATGGAGAGATCCGGGTCGACTGGGAATGGGACTGACGCAATGCATTTCGATGTCATCAGCCTGTTTCCGGAAATGGTAGCGACGATCGCCGAATACGGCGTCGTGGGACGCGCACAGAGCAGGGGGCTGGTTACGCTGGAGGTTGAAAATCCGCGCGACCACACCAGCGACGTGCACCGCACGGTTGATGATCGACCCTACGGCGGCGGGCCTGGCATGGTGATGAAGTGCGAACCACTGGCCGGGGCGGTAGCCGCTTCAAGGAAGCGGTCACCCGAAAGGAGCCCTGTCGTTTACCTGTCACCGCAAGGCAGGGTGTTTGACCAGGCAACTGCGAATCGTTTCGCGGAGCTGCCTGGACTGATACTGCTGGCGGGACGTTATGAGGGTGTCGACGAGCGATTCATCGAGTCGCAGGTTGACGAGGAAATATCGCTGGGTGATTTCGTGCTTTCGGGCGGTGAAGTCGCGGCGATGGCAGTAATTGATGCTGTAGTGCGTTTGTTGCCCGACGTATTGGGCGATAACGAGTCAGCCGCCCAGGACTCATTTATGAGTGGGCTGCTGGATCATCCGCACTACACACGGCCTGAGGAAATCGACGGTCGCAGCGTGCCGGACGTGTTGTTGTCTGGCGATCACGCGGCGATTGCGCGGTGGAGAATGAAGCAGGCGCTGGGCAGAAGCAGGTTGCGACGCCCGGACCTGGTTGAGAAACTGGAATTGACCGACGAGCAGCAGGCGTTGCTTGACGAATTTTTGAAAGAGCAGAAACAATGAGCAAAATTATTGAAGCAATCGAACAAGAGCAAATGGGTAAAGAAGTACCCGAGTTTGCTCCCGGCGATACCGTCATCGTGCAGGTTAAGGTGAAGGAAGGAAACCGCGAGCGTCTGCAGGCGTTCGAAGGCGTGGTCATTGCCAAGCGCAATCGTGGCCTGAACTCATCGTTCACCGTCCGCAAGATTTCCCATGGCGAAGGCGTTGAGCGCGTTTTCCAGACCTACAGCCCGGTTGTCGATTCGGTCAAGGTCAAGCGTCGCGGCGACGTACGTCGCGCCAAGCTGTACTACCTGCGCGGTCGCACGGGTAAGGGCGCGCGCATCAAGGAAAAGATCTAGTTTCCGTCAGGAAATCATCGTTCCGGCGCAACGGTGTCCGGGGCGCTTTTCGCTATACTACGGCCCACTTACAAGAGCTGAACCATTTCTTTTCAGCGGGGTCCGTCATCTAATGAAGAACACATTGCTCATTGGCGTATTCGCCCTTGTACTCAGTGGCTGTTCGTCGCTCATGTCATCGGCCGCCAGCGGGCTGTCCGACAGCATTTCCGACTCTATCCTGAACCAGGATGACCCCGAGACGGCCAAGGCCGCGTTGCCCACCTTCATGGTGCTTATTGACGGGTTTATCAGCGATAACCCCGACGATCCCGACATACTTGTGTCAGGCGCGACCCTGTATGCGTCCTATGGAGCGATCTTTGCTGACGACGAAGCCCGTGCATCGCGGCTGACGACGCGAGCGCGCGGTTACGCGCTTAGAGCCATGTGCGAGGAATACGGTCCAGCCTGCGATTGGCCGGACGCCAATTACGATGAGTTTGTAGCCTCGCTCGAGGCCATCGGTCCAAAACAGAGTGAATACCTGTACACCTACGGTTTCGCGTCAGTGGTTTTTCTACGCGCACACAGTTCGGACTGGAACTCGCTGGCCGAGCTGCCGCAGATCGAGGCGCTGTTCAATCACTATCTGGACATAAGTGGCGACACAGTTAACAGCGCCGTTTACACCTATATGGGAGCATTGCTGACTCTGCGCCCGCCGGCGCTCGGTGGGGAGCCTGAGAAGGCGCGGGAGTATTTCGAGAAAGCGATCGCGCTGACCGACGGCAAGGATCTTAGCGCCAAGGTCGAGTACGCGCGCGGTTACGCCAAACTCCTGTATGAGCGCGAATTGCACGATCAACTGCTTAACGAAGTGATGGCGGCTGATCCTTATCAGGACGGTTACACGCTAGGTAACGTCCTCGCCAAGGAACAGGCCGCGATACTGCTTGCCGAAGCGGATGACTATTTCTGAATGGAAAGACGATGAAAAGACTGATTCTGACAATCCTGGTGCTCGCGACTGGCCTCACATTGGGTCTGCCGCTGCAGGCTGCGACCCTGAAAATTGCCACGGTGACGCCTGAGGGCTCGCAGTGGATGAAGGACATGCGCGCGGGCGCCAAGGAAATCAAAGAACGTACGGAAGGCCGCGTACAAATCAAGTACTACGGTGGCGGTGTCATGGGCAACGACCAGAAAGTTCTGAGTCGTATCCGTATCGGTTCGCTCCAGGGCGGTGCGTTCACGCCAACCGCGCTGTCCAGTCAACACCCGGAGCTCAATCTGTACGGCCTGCCGATGGTGTTCGACTCGCTGGAAGAGGCGTCCTATGTGCGCAGCCGCATGGACAGCAAACTGATTGCGGGATTGGAGGAAGCAGGTTACGTCAGCTTTGGTTTCGGGGCTGGTGGATTTGCGCTGCTCATGTCCAATACGCCGATCTCGAAATTCGAGGACCTTAAAGGCAAGAAGGTCTGGATTCCGGAAGGTGATGCAATCAGCCGCCAGGCAATGGAGGCACTGAAATTGACGCCTGTGACCTTACCGCTAACCGACGTACTGACTGGTCTGCAGACCGGGCTGATCGACATTGTTGGCATGTCGCCGATCGGCGCGCTCGTCTTGCAGTGGCATACCAAGATCAAGTACATGTCGGATTTGCCGCTCGTGTACACGCTGGGCTTCATGGCTGTCGACAAGCGGGCGTTTTACAGGCTCAGTGAGGAAGACCAGGCCATCGTTCGCGAAGTTATGGGCCGCATCTACGAGAACTTCGACAAGACCAACCTGGTTGACAATGAGGGTGCGCGGGACGCAATGCTCAATACCGGTATCGAGACCGTGTCATTTGAGATTGCCGACTACGAGGAAGTTCGCGACGCGCTCATGGAGCTGAACGGAAACCTGGCCAAACAGGGCGTGTTCAGTGAAGAGCTGTATAGCGAGATGCTCACCTACATCGCCGAGTACCGGAACGGGCAACGTGATGAGGCCGGTCCGGCGAATTGAGGAAGCTCCTCAATAGCATGGACCGGGCGGGGCGGCTCGCCGAAAACACCGCGCTTGTCATCCTGCTCGGGACGATGATCGGCGTATCGGTTTTCCAGATTATCAACCGGCAGCTGCTTGACGGCAGCTTCAGCCTTTCCTGGGCTGATGAACTCGTCAAGATTATTGTGTTGTGGCTCGCGATGGTCGGGTCGATCGCCGCGGCGCGCGATAACAAGCACATTCGAATTGACCTGATTACGCACGTTCTGTCCGGGCCGGTCGTGGCCTGGGCGAAAGTGATTGTCGACCTGTTTGCAACGATAGTCTGCGCGGTCATCGGGTGGCACGCCTTCCGCCTGATACGTGAAGAGATGAGTTGGGGCGATACTATCTTCACGGATGTGCCGCTCTGGATGCTGCATGCGATCGTGCCGCTCGCGTTTCTGTTGCTTAGCTACCAGTTCCTCGTGCGTACCGGGAAGCTGTTGCTCGGTATTTTTGCACCTGCCAGGAACGAGGCGGCATCGTGATTATCGTCAGCATCCTGTTGATCGTGCTCGCAATCCTTGGTGCGCCGCTATTTGCGGTCATCGCGACCAGCGCAATGGCCGGTTTCTTGAATAACGAAACCGACCTGATGACGATGGCGCTCGAGTTGCTGAGTATTTCGCAGATGCCGATACTAACGGCCATTCCCTTGTTCACGTTTGCGGGCTACCTGCTCAGCGAGAGCGACGCACCCAAGCGACTGGTGCGGCTGACCAATGCCATGTTTGGGTGGATGCCAGGCGGCCTTGCGCTTGTCTGCCTGGCGGCGTGCGCGTTCTTTACTGCTTTCACAGGGGCGTCCGGTGTAACTATCATTGCGCTGGGTGCCATTCTCTATCCCGCATTGAAGCAGGACGGCTATAGCGACCGCTTTAATCTCGGTCTGGTCACATCGTCCGGAAGCCTGGGATTACTGTTCGCACCTTCGCTGCCGCTGATCCTCTACGGCGTGGTTGCCGAAGTCAGTATCGATGATCTCTTCCGGGCCGGCATCCTGCCGGGCCTTACCATGCTGGTCATGTTGTCGGGATACAGCATCTGGGTGAATCGAGACAACCGCAAACCAATCAGCAATTTCTCGTTACGTGAAGTCGGCAGCGCATTGCGCGAAGCGATGTGGGAACTGCCATTGCCGATCGTTGTGCTTGGCGGCATCTACTCTGGATTCTTCGCAGTGTCGGAAGCGGCGGCGATCACCGCGCTCTACGTCTTCATCGCGGAAGTTCTTATCAACCGCGAGATTTCGTTCAAGGAGTTGCCGCGAATCGTGCGTGAGGCGATGGTACTCGTTGGTGGTATTTTGATGATCCTCGGCGTTTCGCTGGCGTCGACCTACTACATGATCGACTCCGAGGTGCCGCAGAAGTTACTCGCCTTTGTCGCCGAGATGGTAAGCAGCCAGACGTCCTTCCTCATCCTGCTATTACTTTTCCTGCTCGTGCTTGGGGCAATTCTGGATATCTTCTCCGCCATCGTTCTCGTGGTGCCGCTGATACTGCCTATCGCGGCAGGTTTTGGCGTCAACGAAGTGCATCTTGGCATCGTGTTCCTGGCCGCGATGCAGCTCGGCTACCTGACACCACCAGTCGGCCTGAATCTTTTTATCGCGAGTTATCGATTTGAGAAACCGATCATGCACGTCTATTCTGCCACGTTCCCATTCCTGGTAATCCTGCTGCTGTCGGTTATCCTGATAGCGTTCCTGCCAGAGCTGTCATTAGTTTTCCTGTCGGGTGACTAGCACGGAGGTGTAGCGTGTTTCGTAAACTCTCGACTTTTCTTTTCCTGGCGCTGATGTCCTCGCCAGTTGCGGCGTCGCTGGACGATGTTCGGCTGCCTCCGGGCTTCGTCATTGAGGAGTATGCCGACGTGCCGAATGCGCGCTCCCTCGCATTGGGAGATAAGGGCACGCTATTTGTATCGAACCGGAAGGGTCGCTCCGTGTACGCGGTCGTGCGCAACGACGATGGCTCAACCCGGACGATTGAGCTGCTTAGCGGTATGAGTACGCCAAACGGCATCGCGTTCCGCGATGGCGCCCTGTACGTCGCAGAAATCGATCGGGTCATTCGCTACGACGATATCGAGGATCACCTCGAAGATGCGCCGCAAGGGGAACAACTGGATATCGAATTGCCGTCGGATCGACACCACGGATGGCGCTACATCGGTTTCGGGCCGGACGACAAGCTGTACATAAGCATCGGCGCACCCTGCAATATTTGTGACGAATTCGGTTACGCGCAAATTATCCGCTTGAATGCAGACGGAACCGGTCGCGAGACCTTCGCCTCGGGCATTCGGAACTCTGTCGGGTTCACGTGGCATCCCACGACCGGGGAAATGTGGTTTACGGACAATGGCCGCGACATGATGGGTGACGACATACCGCCATGCGAGCTCAATCATGCGCCGCGACAGGGACTGCACTTCGGCTATCCTTATTGTCACGCCGGGGATATCGCCGACCCGAGATTCGGGGTTCGTCAGGATTGCTCCAACTACACGCCGCCCGTGCAGAAACTGGGCCCGCACGTCGCCCCGCTCGGAGTTAAGTTCTACGCTGGCGACATGTTCCCTGAGGAATACCGTAACCAGGTGTTTATCGCGGAACACGGCTCGTGGAATCGGTCCAAGAAGATAGGCTATCGAATTACGCTTGTCCGACTGGAGGGCAATGAGGCCGTCTCTTACGAGCCGTTTGCAGAAGGGTGGTTGCAGAACGAGCAAGTTTCGGGCCGACCTGTTGATCTGATCGTGCTCGAAGACGGTTCCATGCTTGTAAGTGATGATTATTCAGGCAAGATCTATCGAATTAGTTATTCGGGGCGCACACGGTAAGGGTTTGTTCTATGAGTAGCGGTAACATCATCTCTCGGTTCTTCGGCGCAATCTGGCGCGGCCTCGACAGGCTGCGCAAGATCCTGCACCTGTTGTTGTTGCTGTTCATTTTCCTGATGTTCTTCGGAGCGTTGTCCGGCGGTCCGCCTCACCTCATGCCGCAATCGGCCGCATTGCTTGTGCAGCCGGTCGGACAGCTCGTTGAACAAATCGCGGGTGATCCCTATGACCGGGCTGTTGCCGAATTGTTCGACGATCCGCCTCCGCAGACATTGGTATCGGACGTAGTTGAAGCATTTCGTTACGCGAGCACAGACGATCGCATTGAGGTTGTGCACCTGGAGCTCAGTGCCCTTGGAGGAGCGGGTCTCAGTAAGCTGCAGCGCATTGCGGCAGCGATGGACAGCTTTCGGGATTCGGGTAAGCGCATCATTGCAAGCGCCGACTACTTTTCTCAACAGGGTTACTTCCTGGCGGCACACGCCGACGGGCTGTACATGCATCCCGAGGGCATCGTTTACCTCCAGGGATACGGCTCGTACCGCAACTACTTCAAGGAAGCGATCGACATGTTGCGTATTGACTGGAACGTCTTCCGCGTCGGTACGCACAAATCCTTTGTCGAGCCCTATGCGCGCATGGATATGTCGCCCGAGGATCGCGAGTCGCGCCGGCGCCTGATCGACCAGTTCTGGACGATGTATGAGAATGATGTCGTTGCGGCACGTGGCTTGCCGGAAGGCGCGATCCACGACTATTCCGAAAACCTGCTTGAATACGTGAGAAGCACGAACGGCGATATCTCGCAAGCGGCGCTTGATCGTGGCCTGGTGGATGAGCTGCTGGGACGTGCTGAACTGCGCGAGATGTTGCAGGGTTACGTTGGTGTGGATCCGGACGATGACTCAATGTACTCGGCTGTCTACATGCCTGATTACCTGAACCAGATGAATCTGCTCCACGGGCCGCGTCTGCAGGCGGAGAACGTCGCTGTAGTCGTAGCCGTAGGGGATATTCTCAATGGTTCGCAGCCGCCGGGAACGATCGGGGGCGATTCGACGGCAGCATTGCTGCGACGTGCTCTTGCGGACGAATCCGTCAAGGCCGTGGTGTTGCGCGTCGACAGCGGAGGCGGCAGCGTATTTGCCTCTGAAGTCATCGCGGAAGAAATCGAGGCATTGCAGGCAGCCGGCAAACCGGTCGTCGCGTCGATGAGCAGTATCGCCGCATCCGGAGGGTACTGGATAGCGGTGGTGGCAGATCGCGTTATCGCGAGCCGGGCGACCGTGACCGGGTCAATAGGCATTTTCGGCATGGTTCCGACATTCCAACGCACGCTGAGGTTGGCGGGTATCAGTACCGACGGTGTGGGAACGACCCCGTGGTCTGGTGAACTGCGTCTGGATCGCGAGATGGCCGAGCATACGAAGCAACTCTTCCAGCTCGTTATCGAAGATGGTTACGACGACTTTATTTCCGGTGTTGCCGAGAATCGGGAACTCGATAAGGACTACGTCGATTCAATCGCGCAGGGGCAGGTCTGGACAGGCGACGACGCTTTTGAGAATGGCCTGATCGATCAGCTGGGCGATTTCGACGACGCCATACTGGCCGCCGCCGAGTTGGCCGGACTGGTTGAGGGTGCGTACGGGCAGAAGCTGATAGAGCGGCAGCTCACGCCGACGGAGCAGATGATCCTTGACTTGTTGTCGGTTTTTCGGGTGACGGGCGTAGACCCTGCGGTACTGGTCGACGCGCCGACGCCGATTGAAGTATTCGCCAATCAACTGCAGAAACTCGTCGCTCACGTCGGCCGCTTCAACGATCCGAAGAGCATCTACTCACACTGCCTGTGTGAGATGGAGTAACGGTAGGCACTTTCCCGAATTGACTACTCGAACCGGTGTTGGATAATAAGGTGGCGAAAGGGCAAAGCTGACGAAAGTCAGTGACGCAAAGCCACGGATCCTCGCCTCCACCGCGACGCTTTCCGCGTCGCCACGAAGGACCCAAGACCGCCGGGCTGCCGACACGGTAAGCAGCTAAGTAGACGGAGATAGGTCATGCTGTTCTTCAACAAGATCCCGGTATCCCTGGTGCTGATAGCACTGCTCGTTACGTTCTGGCTAGCAACAGGGCAACTGCCATAGGAGCTACGTAATACAAGGAAGTTCGTCCCGCTGGGTACGAAGTTAGCGATACGTGTGCCGGCGCAGTGAATGCGTAGTCCTAATTCCAGTGAAGGATGACTTTACCTGACTGACCGGATTCCATAAGTTCGAAGGCGGGCTGGAATTCATCGATGTCGAAGTGGTGCGTAATAATTGGGTCCATGTTGAGCCCACTCTGAAGCATGCTGGACATCTTGTACCAGGTCTCAAACATCTCCCGCCCATAAACCCCCTTAAGCACGAGACCTTTAAAGATCACTTCGTTCCAATCGATCGCCATGTCGCCCGGTGGAATTCCGAGCATCGCGATCTTGCCGCCGTGATGCATCGTGCGCAGCATGTCTCGGAACGCTTGCGGGTTCCCGGACATTTCCATACCGACATCGAAACCCTCCACCATGCCGAGTTCCTTCATTGTCTCGTCGATCGTCGTTGCAGTGACATTGATCGCGCGTGTAGCGCCCATCTTGCGAGCGAGGTCGAGGCGATAGTCATTGACGTCGGTAATGACGACATGGCGCGCGCCCGCGTAGCGAGCAATAGCTGCAGCCATGATCCCGATTGGCCCTGCGCCCGTGATCAGCACATCCTCGCCGACCAGGTCGAAAGACAGCGCCGTGTGGGTGGCGTTACCAAGCGGGTCGAGAATTGACGCCATCTCGTCAGTAATTGCGTCCGGGAGCTTGAAAACGTTGAAAGCAGGCACCGCGAGGTACTCGGCAAACGCGCCAGGTCGATTTACGCCGACACCACAGGTGTTCATGCATAGGTGGCGTCGTCCCGCACGGCAGTTACGGCAATAGCCGCAGGTGATGTGCCCTTCGGCTGAGACGCGATCGCCGATCTCAAAACCTCGAACCTCGATGCCCATCTCGACAATCTGGCCGCTAAATTCATGCCCAACAGCCATGGGTACGGGGATCGTCGCCTCGGCCCAGTCGTCCCACTTGAAGATGTGAATGTCGGTGCCGCAGATCGCGCTGCGATTAACCTTGATCAGCACGTCATTGTGTCCGACTTTCGGGGTGTCGATGTCTTCCATCCAGATCCCACGCTCGGCCTTGGCCTTGACGAGTGCTTTCATGAGATTACTCCGAGCTCACGACCAACCTCGGTAAACGCGTCAATTGCCTTGTCGAGTTGTTCGCGTGTCAGTCCCGCTGACATCTGTGTGCGTATCCGTGCCTGCCCCTTGGGGACGACCGGGAACGAGAAGCCGATGACGTAGATGCCACGTTCGAGCAGCTTGTCGGCCATCGTCGTGGCGAGCTTCGCGTCGCCAAGCATGACCGGGATAATCGGATGTTCGCCCGGCTTCAGGTCAAAACCGCGCTCCGTCATCCTGGCGCGGAAATGCGCGGCATTCTCATGCAGCTGCTGCTGCAGCGAGTTGTCGCGCTCCAGCAGATCGAGGACGGCGATGGAGGTCGCGGCGATCATCGGCGCGACGGAGTTGGAGAACAGGTAGGGGCGCGAGCGCTGCCGCAGCCAGCCCACGATTTCCTTGCGGCCGGAGGTGTACCCGCCGGATGCGCCACCCAGGGCCTTGCCAAGTGTGCCCGTGATTATGTCGATGCGGCCCATGACGTCACGGTATTCATGCGTACCCCGACCGTGGTCGCCGAGGAAGCCCGCAGCGTGGCAATCGTCGATCATAGTGAGGGCGTCATACTCGTCTGCCAGGCTGCAAATACTCTGCAGATCAGCGATAGTTCCATCCATCGAGAAAACACCGTCGGTCACAATCAGGCTGACATTGGCGTCCTTCGTGGCCTCGAGTTGCTCGCGGAGGTCTTTCATGTCTGAGTTGGCGTAGCGATGCCGGCGAGCCTTGCAGAGACGGATCCCGTCGATAATGCTGGCGTGATTCAGCGCATCACTGATGACGGCATCCTCAGGACCAAGCAGTGTTTCGAAAAGGCCGCCATTGGCGTCGAAACACGACGGGTAGAGAATGGTGTCCTCGGTACCGAGGAACTGGCTAATTCGGTCCTCGAGCGCCTTGTGGATCGTCTGTGTCCCGCAAATGAAGCGCACCGATGCCATTCCGTAGCCAAATTCGTCGAGCGCCTTGTGCGCCGCGGCAATGACTTCGGGGTGGTTGGCGAGCCCCAGGTAATTGTTGGCACAGAGATTCAGGACCTCGGTCGTACTCCCATTGGTCTGTACGTCAATGGCAGCCTGTTGCGGTCCGGCGATCAGTCTTTCCTGTTTGAACAGGCCCTCGGATTTCAGCGCTTCGGTTTGAGCCGCAAGCGACTGCAGAAATGGTGCTGGCACGGGGCTTCTCTTTGTTGTTTTTGGGGGCCGAAATTATATCGCGAATCCGGGCCAATACCGATGCCTGTAGCGCTATTTATAGGCTATCATCGCCCGCGACTGACCCGTGATCGGGGCGCTAATACGAGTCCACTTCGAGTGGACGAATGGAGTTTGAGATGAGTTTCGTCGACCAACCGGCTGCCCGTGAAAGCAGCATCTCCTACATCAATGAACACTACCTAACTGACGAACAGGAGATCGTCCGGCAATTGGCCGCAGAGGCTGACCCGGGCGCATCAACACGTCGGAAGATCATGGAAACGGCGGCCCAGCTCGTGCGGGCTGTACGCAAGAATTCGAAGAACGATGGCGGTATAGAGGCGTTCCTGCAGCAGTACGACCTGTCGTCCGACGAGGGCGTTCTGCTCATGTGTATTGCGGAGGCACTGCTGCGTATTCCCGATGCGGATACGGCGGACCGATTAATCGCCGACAAGATCACGGCGGCCAAGTGGCAGGATCACGTGGGCACCAGCGATTCGCTGTTCGTCAATGCGTCGACCTGGGGCCTCATGTTGACGGGCAAGATCCTGACGCTCGATGAAGTCGCGCAAGGCAACCCGACCAGGATGCTCGGCAAACTTGTGAGTCGGGCAGGTGAGCCGGTAGTTCGGACAGCCATGCGCCAGGCGATGAAGATCATGGGGCACCAGTTCGTTATGGGCCGTAACATCGGCGAAGCGCTGAAACGCGCAATCAAGAGTACGGATCTGCCGTACCGTTACTCATTCGACATGCTGGGCGAGTCGGCCCTGACCGCCACTGATGCGCAACGCTATCTCGACAACTATCACGAGGGCATCAAGAGTATCGGTGACGCGCACGTCGAGTCAGAGGACGTGTTCTCGGCCCCTGGCATTTCGGTCAAGCTGTCAGCCTTGCATCCGCGCTACGAATACACCCATGAGGACCGGGTCATGGCCGAACTTGTGCCGTCCGTACTCGAGCTCGCGAAGCATGCCAAGGACATCGGCATCGGCCTCACGATCGATTCGGAGGAGGCGCATCGCCTTGAAATGTGGCTCGACATATTCGAGCGCGTTTATCGCGATCCGGCGCTGAATGGCTGGGACGGTTTCGGCGTCGCGCTGCAGACGTACCAGCGCCGCGGTTGGGACAGCATGCGCTTCCTGATTGACCTGGCTGGCGATGTCGGCCGCCGTATCCCGGTGCGCCTGGTGAAAGGAGCTTACTGGGATAGCGAGGTGAAATGGGCGCAGGAGCAGGGGCTGGAAAGCTACCCTGTGTTTACGCGTAAATCACACTCCGACGTCTCCTACCTGGCCGCGGCACGAGCGGCGCTCGGTGCTGGCGACAAGATCTACGCGCAGTTTGCCACGCACAACGCGCATACCCTCGCGAGTGTGCTGCACTATGCGGGCTCGCGGCGTGACTACGAGTTTCAGCGGTTGCACGGCATGGGCGAGGAGTTGTATGCAGAAGTCGTCGATCCCGAGAAGCATGACCGGCCATGCCGCGTGTACGCGCCTGTCGGCAATCACGAGGATCTGTTGCCATACCTCGTGCGGCGACTGCTCGAGAACGGCTCGAATACATCCTTCGTCAACAAGATCGCCGATGAATCGATTGACGTTCAGGACATTATCGCCGATCCACTCGAGACTGCCGCAGCCCATGACTACGCGGCACATGACCTGATTCCCAGGCCGATCGATATCTTCCAGCCGGAGCGCGAAAACTCGCAGGGCGTAAACCTGCCGAATCGTTCTGTCAGCAAGGATCTCCTCGACGAACTGGAGGCCGCGAGCAAGCAGCCGCGGACAGCGAAACCGATCATCGGCGGAAAGGAAGTAAGCGGCAAGGAAGTACCGTCGGTCAACCCGGCCGATAACGCCGAAGTCGTCGGCATCTGTCACCAGGCGTCCGGTGAGGACCTGGACAAAGCCATCGAATTATCCGTTGCGGCACAGCCAGCCTGGAACCGTCTTGGGGCAGAAGAGCGCGCCCGGATCCTGAATCGCGCAGCGGACCTCTACGAGGAACATCGCGACGAGCTGATCGACCTTTGTGTCAGGGAAGGCGGCCGGACGATTCCGGACTGCATTTCCGAGCTCCGCGAAGCCGTCGACTTCATGCGCTACTACGGTGCCCAGGCGAAGAAGCATTTCGGCGATCCTGTTGTGCTGCCAGGCCCGACCGGCGAGCGCAATACCTACAGCATGCGTGGCAAAGGCGTGTTCATTGCGATCAGCCCGTGGAATTTCCCGCTGGCTATCTTCACGGGCCAGGTGACGGCGGCGCTTGCTGCCGGCAACGCAGTGCTCGCGAAACCCGCGGCCCCGACGACAATAATTGCCTACCGAGCGATCCAGTTGTTGCACGAAGCCGGGGTCCCGGCCGAGGTCCTGCACTACGTTCCTTGCGGCGGTCGGCTCATGGGCGAACGCGGTGTTGCAGATCCTCGCATAGCCGGCGTCGTGTTCACCGGGTCAACCGAGGTGGCGCAAACCATCAACCAGACGCTGGCGCATCGCGATGCCCCGATTGGGACGTTGATTGCCGAAACCGGCGGCCAGAATGCAATGTTCGTAGATAGCTCGGCGTTGCCTGAGCAGGTTGTGCACGACAGTATCTATTCCGCATTCAACAGTGCGGGACAACGGTGCTCGGCGCTGCGCTTGCTGTGCGTCCAGGAAGAAGTCGAACCGCGCACGCTGGATCTTCTAAAGGGCTACATGGAAGAGCTCGCAATTGGTGATCCGAAGCACTTGTCGACCGACGTTGGGCCGGTAATCGATGACCCATCGAGGCAGATACTGGCGAAACACGTCGAGCGCATGGGAAAAGAGCAGAAGATCGTCCACCGTCGAGCATTGCCTGATGGGGCCGATGCGGGTACGTACTTCTCGCCCACGCTCGTCGAGATCGACGACATCAGCGCATTGACCGAGGAGCAGTTCGGCCCGGTTCTGCACGTGGTCAAATTCAAGAGCCGGCATCTCGACAAGATGGTCGCTGCCGTGAACGGTACTGGTTTCGGGCTGACCATGGGTCTGCACAGCCGTATCGATTCGCGCGTGGCCGGGCTTGCGGCAGACTGCGGAGCAGGGAACCTCTACGTCAATCGCAACATGATCGGTGCGGTCGTTGGCGTACAGCCGTTTGGCGGCTGTGGGCTCTCCGGAACCGGCCCGAAGGCGGGCGGTCCGCACTACGTGCAGCGCTTTGGCACCGAATTCACGCTGAGCAACAACATTTCGGCTGTTGGTGGTAACGCGAGCCTGCTTACTCTAGGCTCCGATTAATGGCAGCAGTCAGTGTCTTCGATATATTCAAGATAGGAATAGGCCCCTCCAGTTCGCACACGGTCGGGCCGATGAAGGCGGCGCGTGCATTCGTATCCGGGCTCGAAGGCCTTGAGGCCGCGAAGATTCGTGTCACGCTCTTCGGGTCACTGGCCTGGACCGGTAAGGGGCATGGTACCGACTCGGCCATACTGCTGGGCCTGGCCGGGTATGAGCCTGAGACCATCGATCCCGACGCCGTGGACAGTATCCTCGCCGATCTTCGTGACGAGGATCGATTTGAGATCGACTTCAACTACGAGCGTGAGCTCGAGCGGCATACCAACGGCATGACATTTGCCGTGCTCGATGAGAGCGGTGCGATCCTCAAAGAGGACGACTATTTCTCCCTGGGTGGGGGCTTTATTGCACGCGGCGACGAGCCGGAGCCCGGTTCGCTCGGCGAGGAACCGCCGTATCCATTCACGACCAGCGAGTCTTTGCTCGAGATTGCCGGGTCGCATGATTTCAGTATTGCCGAACTGATATTCCAGAACGAGCTGACCTGGCGAAGCGAAGATGACGTGGTCGCCGGTTTGGGGGCCGTGCACGATGCAATGCTCGCCTGTATTGATCGCGGTCTGCGGACCGACGGCGTCTTGCCGGGGCAGCTCGCCGTGACGCGTCGCGCTGCGAAGCTCAGGCGCAGTCTCGAGAAACGGGGCCAGCCGCAAGCACTCGATGCGATGGAATGGGTGAATGCGTACGCCATCGCGGTTAACGAGGAAAACGCCGCAGGTGGCCGAGTGGTCACATCGCCGACTAACGGCGCGGCGGGAATCATCCCGGCGGTTCTCAAGTTCTACGAAGAATTCGTCCCCGACGCAGACGCAGAGGGCGTGCGCGCATTTCTCCTGACGGCAGGCGCGATCGGCGTCCTGTACAAGATCAATGCATCGATTTCAGGTGCCGAGATGGGCTGCCAGGGCGAGGTCGGGGTGGCGTGTTCAATGGCGGCGGGTGGCCTGGCCGCAGCGCTTGGCGGCTCGAACGATCACATCGAAGAGGCCGCCGAAATTGGTATGGAACACAACCTGGGGCTTACCTGTGACCCGATAGGCGGTCTCGTACAGATCCCCTGCATAGAACGCAACGCGATGGGTGCTGTTAAGGCCATCAACGCGGCCAAGCTTGCGATGCACGGGGATGGCTCGCACAAGGTGACGCTCGACCAGGTTATCGAGACCATGCGCCAGACCGGCCTGGATATGTCATCGCACTACAAGGAAACGTCCAAGGGCGGCCTGGCTGTCAATGTTCCGGAGTGTTGACGTGGATGAACTGACAATTCTGGTCAAAGGGTCATCGGCCGACCCCTACGAGACCACCTTTATCAAAGATGCCTCCAGCCTGACCGCGCTATGTACCTGCCCGGCGGGCAGCTTTGGAAATTTCTGCAAACACAGGATTGCCATTCTCGACGGCGATGCTGATGCGGTCCTGGAAGAGGACGCGAAGAAGGTCCCGACGGTCGTGGAATGGCTGGCCGGAACAGACGTTGAAGCAGCATTGGCCGAGTTGCGTGAAGCCGAGTCACGCAAGGACAAGGATGCTGTCGGGACCGCAAAACGGAAGCTCGCACGAGCGATGAATTCGTAAAACGAACGACAGCGATAACAAAACAACAGGAGACGAAAATAATGAAGAACAGGTTCAAGGTGCTGCTTGGATTGCCCATCATCGGAGTATTCGCCGTCGCTATTGCAGCGAATCATGGTGACGATGTGGTGCTGCCCGCAAAGATCAGCAAAGCGGACGCCAAAGGTCAGATCTTCGAGCGTGAAGACATGACCGAAACGAAGCACGACGACGGGCATGTCACGCTTGATGTCACGTCGCTTTTAAGCAGTGACAAGAAGTTCGCGTCCGGCATGTACAAGTCCGGCAAAACTCGCTCCGAAATCAACGAGCCGTATGGCGTGGATGAGTTCATGTACTTCCTGGAGGGTGGCGTAACGCTTACCTCGAGCGACGGCACGGTTACCGAGATCAAGGCTGGCGATGCCGTCACTATCCCGAAAGAGTGGACAGGCATTTGGGACACGGACGGCTATACCAAGATCTGGGTGATCTACTCTGCGGACGGGTCCGGACTGGAGTAAACAGTCACCTGATCAGGCAGGTTGCTTCTTTGGCCAATCGTGCACGAGCAGTTCGGTCTTCGGCCGCTCGTAGAGACTCCAGTTATCCTGATCGATCTGCACTGAGACGACCCCGGCGGTCGGCAGATTATGGGTGAGTCCCGGTTGCAGGAAGTTCACAAGGTCCGTTAGCCCCGGATTGTGGCCGACCACCATGAGGCTGTTGAAACCGTTGTCCTGAGACACAATGACGTCGAGGATGCGTTCCGGCGAGGCAAGGTACAGGTGGTCCTCACGTTGCAGAAACTCCTTCGGGTAGTTCAGTTCGCGGGCGATGACTTTGGCCGTCGTCCATGCCCGCGTGGCGGGGCTGGTGACGATCAGCGACGGCCTGATCCCGTGGTCGTGGATGCGCTTGCCCATAACCGGGGCATCGCGCTTGCCGCGCTTGTTCAGCGGGCGCTCGCGGTCGCGCAGGCTCGTGTCCTTCCAGCTGGACTTGGCGTGGCGAACAATAGTCAGTGTTTTCATAGGCTTATTGCCTAAACTTAATGCTTACATTAGCCCTGTCTGGAGTCGTGCTTCGTCGGACATCATGCCGACATTCCATGGAGGATCAAAGACTAGCTCGACGACTACGTCCGAGACAGTAGGGATTATCGCTATCTTCTCTTTTGCGTCCTGCACCAGCACATCGCCCATACCACAACCCGGCGCGGTCAGGGTCATATCGACACTGACCGAGCGTTCGCCGTTGCCGAGTGATGCGACGTCGCAACGGTAGACCAAACCGAGATTAACGATATCGACCGGGATCTCAGGGTCGTAACAGGTCTTGAGCTGCTCCCAGATGATGGTCTCGATATCCTTGTTGGTTGCGTTTTCCGGAATCGCCGGCGGCGGTGTGGGTTCCTTGCCGAGCGCATCCGCATCGATTCCCGAAATCCGAAACAGGTTGCCTTCCACGTAAACCGTGAAGCTGCCGCCAAGCGCCTGGGTAATAAAGCCTTCGGTGCCTTCGCGCAATGTAACGGTCTCGCCGACAGGGATGATGACCGCGCTGACATCGCGGAGGAGATTAACTGGTTCGTTGGTGTGCCCAAACATCGTGCGTCCTACTCCGTGGTAGCCGGTGTCGATTCATTTTCAAGTGCCGAATGCAGTGCGTGCCAGGCCAGCGTCGCGCATTTCACGCGCGCCGGGTGGGCACGTACGCCGTCGAGCGCACGAAGCTTGTCGAGGCCCGTTTTGGGGCCGCTCGCGCCTGCATCGCTTGTCAGGCGCTGCGTAATCTCTTCAAACCAGCTTTCGGCCTGATTGACCGGTAGGCCAGTCACCGTGTCGGTCATCAGGGACGCGGATGCTACCGAGATAGCACATCCCGAGCCCTCGAAACTCGACGACTCGATCCGTCCCTGTTCGTCGACTCGCAAATAGAGCCTGAGTTTGTCACCGCACAACGGGTTGATGCCATCCGCAGTGTGAGTGGCATCGCTCAGACGGCCGAAATGCCGCGGATTGCGCGAGTGATCGAGTATCAGGTCGCGGTAGAGGTCCTGCAAATTGTCCTGCACTTCACTCATCCGAAAATTTCCCTGGCCTTGCCGAGAGCGATGGTCAGGCGATCGACATCATCCCGGTTGTTATAGAACGCGAGCGAAGCGCGCGCGGTCCCGGAAATCCCGAAGTGCTGCATCACGGGCATAGCACAATGATGGCCGGTGCGAATCGCGACACCCTGATGGTCGAGAATCGTACCCAGGTCGTGGGAGTGAATATCGCCAACAAGGAATGACTGTACGCTCGCCATGTTGCGCGCCTCACCAATCAGGCGGATGTCGTCGACTTTCTTCAGCTCGCTGACCATGTAGGTATGCAAATCGTGCTCGTAGGCCTCGATGTTCTGCATCCCGATGACCTGCAGGTAGTCGATGGCTGCGCCGAGCCCGACCACACCAGAAATGTTGGGTGTTCCAGCCTCAAACTTGTAGGGCAATTCGTTATAGGTCGTCTTGTCGAACCTGACCTCAAGGATCATATCGCCGCCGCCTTGCCACGGCGGCATCGCATCGAGCAGCTCCTCCCGACCCCAGAGCACGCCGGTGCCAGTCGGACCGAACATCTTGTGGCCTGAGAACGCGTAGAAGTCGCAGCCAAGCGCTCGCACATCGACATCAAGATGCGGCACGCCCTGGGCGCCATCCACAAGCACCGGGATTCCACGGGCTTTGGCATGATCGATGATCTTGCTGACCGGGCACACGGTGCCGAGCGCGTTCGAAACATGTGCGACACCGACGAGAAAGGTCTTGTCGTCGATCAGGTCCAGCATTCTGCCGAGTTCGACTTCACCAAGCTCGTTGATCGGGGCGACCACAAGCTCAGCCCCGGTCTGCTCGCACACGAGCTGCCACGGCACGATGTTGGCGTGATGTTCGAGGTGCGTGATTACGATCTTGTCGCCGGGCTGCAGGCGAGGGCGACAGAAGCTCTGCGCTACCAGGTTTATCGATTCGGTAGTACCGCTCGTCAGCACGACTTCATTGCGAGATCCGGCCTTGATGAAATCTCGAATCTTGTCGCGCGAACCCTCATAGGCCTCGGTCGCGCGATGACTTAGCGTATGGACGCCGCGATGGACGTTCGCATGATCCTCGCGCTGGTACCGCCCAATGGCATCGATCACGCTCGCGGGCTGCTGCGCAGACGCCGCGCTATCAAGATAGGCAAGTGGCTGCCCGTGGATATCCTGGTCCAGGGCCGGGAAGTCTGAGCGCCAGCTGGCTGCCGCCGCTATGTGAGCAGGAGCACTCATGCGGATAGATCGTCGTCCGTTTGGATCATGTTCGCGAGCCTCGCCTCCATCAGCCTCGTGATTTCATCTTTGGCGGCGCCGACGGGTGCGCGTGCCACGATGCCGGCCGCAAACGCGTGCGTCAGGATCTGGATCGCGTGCTCCCGATCCAGCCCGCGCGAGCGCAGGTAAAACAGGGCCGTCTCGTCGAGTTGGCCGACGGTCGTGCCATGGCTGCACTTCACGTCGTCGGTGTAGATCTCCAATTCCGGCTTGGCATCGATCTCCGCCTTGTCGGACAGCAACAGGTTGTGATTCGCCTGGTCCGCATCGGTGCCGTCCGCACCTTCGTGGACAATGGCCTTGCCGTTCCAGATGCAGCGGCATTTGCCGTTCAGGATGCCTCGGTATTCCTGCCGCGACACCGCTGGTCCAACGCGATGATCGACACGAGTGTGATTGTCGATGTGCTGGCCTTCACCCGCGAGGTACAGCCCGTCGAACGAAACTTCCGCACCCGGATTCGCAATATCGATCGCGATGTCGTTCCGGATCAGTCCACCGCCCAGGTCGAAAGCTGCGGACCTGAAGTTGGCATCCTTGCCAATGGTTACGTCGGTTCTGCCAGTTTGTACATGATTGCGCCTGCGGTCCTGGAGGCGAACATGGCTCGCGTTCGCGCCGGCACCGACAGCGACGGAAACAACCGTGTTGGCGTACTGGTCCGCATCGCCGAGCGACGCATGGTACTCGACAACGCTCCCCGCCGAATTCTCTGCAAACTCGATTTCGACATAGGCCTGCGACATGGACGTGCCTTCGGTACCGTCAATGACGAGAATGCCGATGGGCTTGTCTATCGTGCCGTCGATGACAATGCGCAGGCCTTCCTTTAGCAGAGCGGCATTGAGTTCCGCGAGCGCGTGCTGTCCGGCTGGCGCTTCGCTGAGCTTGTGGATAGCGGCTCCCGGAACGGCAGCAAGGTCATGTACCTCGCCGTTAGCGATTACGAACCACGACGCGTCGATGCTGTCCGTGATGCGGTCGATTTCCTCGGTCAGCGCCGCGGAGGGTGTGGCCTCGCCGGCATCCAGCCAGCGCGAGGAAATATCACGCGCGGGCGCGAGATCGGTGTATTTCCAGTCCTCGTCGCGCGTCGTCGGGAGCCGGCCGACGATGGCCTGGAGTTCATCTGTCGAGATTGGCTTCATGCGCTGGCGGCCTCGCGCACCCAGTCGTAACCCCTCTCTTCGAGCTGCAGGGCAAGCGACTTGTCACCCGATTTGACGATCTGTCCGTCTGACAGAACGTGGACAAAATCAGGCTCGATATAGTCGAGCAGGCGTTGATAGTGCGTAACGAGCACGATTGCACGCTCGGGGCTGCGCAGCGAGTTGACGCCGTTGGCAACTGCCTTGAGAGCATCGATATCGAGGCCGGAGTCAGTTTCGTCGAGAATCGCGAGTTCCGGTTCGAGCATGGCCATTTGCAGGATTTCGTTGCGTTTCTTCTCGCCGCCAGAGAAACCTTCGTTGACGCCGCGATTCAGGAATTTCGGGTCCATACCAAGTGTCGCCATCTTCTCGCGCGCCATCTTCAGGAACTCAAATGCGTCGATCTCGCCGAGTCCTGCGTGTTTGCGCTTGGCATTGAGTGCGGCCTTGAGAAGATAGGCGTTGTTTACGCCGGGAATTTCTACCGGGTACTGGAAGCCCAGGAAGATACCTTCGCGTGCGCGTTCTTCGGGTTCGAGTTCGAGCAGGTCCTGGCCTTTGAACGTGACCGAGCCGCCTGTGACTTCATAATCGGCGTGGCCCGCTACGACCTGGGCGAGGGTGCTCTTGCCCGAGCCGTTCGGGCCCATAATGGCGTGCACCTCGCCGGCGTTCACCGATAGCGACAGGCCATTGAGAATGTCATTGCCCGCTACGCGGGACTTGAGGTCTTTGATTTCGAGCATTGTGATTTCCTACCCGACAGCGCCTTCAAGGCTGACGTTGAGTAACGCCTGCGCCTCGACGGCAAATTCCATCGGAAGTTCCTTGAAGACTTCCTTGCAGAAGCCGTTAACGATCATGTTGACGGCATCTTCTTCGGAGATGCCGCGTTGCCGGCAGTAGAACAGCTGGTTCGCCGAGATCTTCGACGTAGTTGCCTCGTGTTCGACCTTGGCCGACGGGTTCTTGATTTCCATGTACGGGAATGTGTGGGCACCGCAATCCTTGCCGATAAGGAGCGAGTCACATTGCGTGTGATTCCGTGCACCGTGTGCCTGCGGCATGATGCGAACGAGGCCCCGGTACGACTGCTGCGCTTTGCCGGCAGAAATACCTTTCGAGACTATCGTTGACCGAGTGTTGGGGCCGATGTGAATCATCTTGGTGCCGGTGTCGGCTTGCTGCATGTTGTTGGTTACTGCAACCGAGTAAAACTCGCCGACCGAATTGGCGCCGCGCAACAGGCAGCTCGGGTATTTCCACGTGATGGCCGAGCCCGTCTCGACCTGGGTCCACGAAATCTTCGAGTTCACGCCCCGGCAGTCGCCGCGCTTGGTGACGAAGTTGTAGATTCCGCCGACGCCATTCTCATCGCCCGGGTACCAGTTCTGCACGGTTGAGTACTTGATCTCGGCATCGTCCATCGCGACGAGTTCGACGATCGCAGCGTGTAGCTGGTTCTCGTCGCGCATCGGTGCCGTGCAGCCTTCCAGGTAGCTGACGTAGCTGCCTTCGTCGGCAACGATCAATGTGCGCTCGAACTGGCCGGTATTAGCCGCATTGATGCGGAAGTAGGTCGATAACTCCATTGGGCAGCGCACGTCCTTGGGAATGTAGACAAACGAGCCGTCACTGAATACCGCCGAATTGAGCGCAGCAAAATAGTTATCGCGACGTGGAACGACGGTGCCAAGATACTTTTTCACGAGTTCCGGATGCTCGATAACCGCCTCTGAAAACGAGCAGAAAATTACGCCGGCATCGGAGAGCTTTTCCTTGAACGTTGTTGCCACTGAGACGCTGTCGAACACAGCATCGACGGCAACGCCCGCAAGGCGCGCGCGCTCATGCAATGGAATGCCGAGTTTGTCGTAGGTTTCGAGCAGCTTCGGATCGACCTCGTCCAGGCTCTTGGGACGATCGTCATCCGACTTGGGCGCGGCGAAGTAGGAGATCTCGTCGTAGTTGATCTTCGGGTAGTGCAGATGCGCCCATTCAGGCTCTTCCATCTCCAGCCATTGCCGATAGGCTTGCAGTCGCCACTCGAGCATCCATTCGGGCTCGTTCTTGCGTGCCGAGATTGCGCGCACAACACCTTCGTCGAGACCTGGGGGCAGGCTCTCGGTCGCAATATCCGTTACGAAGCCGTGTTCGTAGCGTCGATTGACGAGGCTTTCGATGTTTTCTGATTCAGTCGCCATTAGTTTCTACTGTGATAGGGAGGCCTGCGAAGCGGAACGTCGGCACAGGACTGTTGGTCCGAATGAGGTCATTGAGAGTTACGTCCTGCAACGCGCGATGAATCGCTACATTGACGCGTTGCCAGGCGCCACCGACGCTGCATACGCCTTCGTGCTCGCAATCGCCGTCGAGCGCACTGCACTCGGTTATCGATACGGGACCTTCCAGCGCATCGATAACATCGGCAGCGCTTATATGCTGGGGGCCGCGAGACAGCCGGTAGCCACCATTCGCACCACGCGTCGACGTCACGAGTCCTGCACGTGCCAGGGACTTGAACAGTTTGCTGACGGTGGGCAGGCCAATGCCCGTCGCCTGGGCAACGTCGGTGGCACTGCAAACGGTAGCCTGGTGCGCCGCCAGGTGGGCGAGCAGGACCGTTCCATAGTCGGTCAATTTGCTGATTCTGAGCACGGGAGATGTGGATTGAACAAATAAAGGACTATTTTAGTCCTATTTAGTGCTCCAAGCCAGACTTTCCGTACAACTCCTTCGGGTGTCGCGGGCTTTCTTTGTTATCCTACGCGCGACTGAAGGAGCTAACTAAGACTCTTGGGCGACACTGCTGACAACCTGATCGAAATACGCGACCTCAAGTTTTCCCGAGGGCATCGCGCGATCTTTGATGGGCTGAATCTGGACATCAAGAAGGGCGAGATCACAGCGATCATGGGCCCCAGTGGCACGGGCAAAACAACTCTCCTGCGCCTGGTCACGCGCCAGTTGATTCCGGAGCAGGGTGCCATCTATGTTGACGGCACCGATGTCTCGACCCTGACGCAGTCCGAGCTCTACCAGCTGCGGCAACGTTTCGGCATGCTTTTTCAAAACGGGGCTTTGCTGACAGATCTGAGCGTGTTCGAAAACGTGGCCTTTCCACTGCGCGAGCATACGAAGCTGAGCAACCGCTTGATTCGCCATATCGTGCTGACGAAATTGCACGCAGTTGGCCTGCGCGGGGCGGCTGACCTGACGCCCGCAGAACTTTCAGGCGGCATGGCACGTCGTGTCGCGCTGGCGCGCGCGATGGTCATGGACCCGGATATCCTGATTTACGACGAGCCCTTCGTCGGACTCGACCCAATATCCATGGGCGTGATCGTGAGGCTCGTGCGGCGCATGAATGACGCATTGGGTATTACGAGCATCATCGTCAGCCACGACGTTGAAGAAGTTGCCACCGTTGCAGATCGGAGTTTTCTGTTGTCGGAAGGCAAGGTCGCGGCGTCTGGAAGTCCCGACGAACTGCGTACGACGAACTCGGAGCTCGTGCGGCAATTTATGCACGGTATGGCAGATGGTCCGGTCGCGTTTCATTACGATGCCCCCGGTTATGAGGAGCAACTGCTCGGAAGGGATGCCGAATGAGGAGGGTCGTACGGGATCTTCGCAACAACGCCGTTGAATTTCTCAGGACCTTCGGTGCGTTTCAGCTGTTTTTCCTGCGCCTCCTCAGATTCTCGCCGGGAATGCTTCTTGGGCGTTTCGACCTGGTTGTCAAACAGGTCTATAACACCGGAGCGCTATCCCTCGTCATTATTATGGTCTGCGGCTTCTTCGTTGGTGCAGTCCTCGCGTTGCAGGCATATTCGAATATGGCGATGTTTAATGCTGAGGACTGGACGGGTGTTGCCGCGGCATTCGCACTGGTCAAGGAACTCGGCCCGGTCATGACGGCGCTGTTGTTTGCCGGGCGGGCGGGAACGGCGCTGACTTCCGAAATCGGTCTTATGAAAGCCACTGACCAGCTCTCCGCGATGGAAATGATGGCAGTAAACCCGGTGCGTCGCGTATTGGTGCCACGTTTTCTGGGTGGCGTGATCGCCATGCCGCTTCTGGCCGCAATATTCAGTGCGATAGGTATGTTCGGAGCGCACCTGATCGGTGTGGAATTGTTCCAGGTGGATGTGGGTTCCTTCTGGCAACAGATTCAATTGACGGTCGAGATTTCCGACGTCAATGAGGGGATTATCAAGAGCGTCGTTTTCGGCGTCGCGGCGAGCCTGATCGCGGTTTGGGAAGGATATAATACGGTTCCGACAGCGGAAGGTGTCGGACGGGCAACTACGCGCACCGTTGTGATCACGGCCATAACTATTCTTATTTTTGACTTCATGATCACAGCGGCGCTGATTTGAGGAAATAACATGCGGCAAACTCGTTCTGTGGAAATTGGTACCGGCCTGTTCGTCCTGCTCGGGATGACGTCGTTGTTTTTTCTGACAACGCAGACCACCGGCGGTGACGACTTCAAGGCGGAGTCCGTCTATATGGTC
>CAZKZE010000041.1:0-25148 GCA_964557165.1 uncultured Woeseiaceae bacterium | reverse complement strand
AATCGTCAGCGGTGACGCAGGACCATCCGGCTCCGTCGCGAAGGTGCAGGCGTCCAGTCATCGAGTCAGAGCAGTCAAACGGCTCGATAAATTCGCCGCCGGGGCACGTAATTTGGGGTGTTGATGGCGGACCTCCAATGTATCCCCAGTTATCCGAGCCCTCAATTGGTGTGCGTGTCACCCCCTCTTCAGCTGGAGGGCCAGCGATCACGGGAAGCGAAACCAATAACAAACCCATACTCAATAGGATTGTGGCTTTAATCTGCATAATAGCCTCCTGAATAGGAATCACATTACGGGCTGCTCAACAGGTATGTGTGTGTGTGTAAAAAACCCGGGAAGCAGGTAGACAATGACGGCAGCCCGGCGATCTTGGGGTCCTTCGTCGCGTCGCAGAAGGCGTGGCGGAGGAAGCGAGGACCCGTGGCTTTGCGCCTCCAGCTTTGGCTGGATTTGCCTTTATCGCAAAACGGATTGTCCGCCTGCGTCTGGCATTGTCAATTCTGGGATGTACTTAAATTAGAAGTCGTCTAAACGTCATTGAGCTAACGGCTGCAATGTGGAGTTACCAGTCGTTGAGTGTATCACCAGGCCAATGGCCGCTTTCCGGCGCATTGAAGACACGCTGCGCCTAATTTCCTGGTACTTCGTGATTCCGCTCAAAATCACATTCGCCACGCACGTAATCGTAACTCCCGCCCTTATCCAGGCAGTCGTCAACTCGTGCCCGATCGATAAATAGCGTGACCGCCCACACCGCAAACAGTAGAAACGTGGCACCGAAAAGCGCCCCCAGGATCAGCACAAACTTTCGTTGCCAGGACGGCGCTTCTTTCTTCTTGTATTTAGTGAGCATTGATTCAGATCGAGCAGAAACAGGCCTATTTGACGGTGACCGTGATCGATAGTGCGGGAGAATAAAATGGAAATTTCGCATCCTCAAATTTAGGCGGCCCGAACTTGGGTCGCGCATCATTTGACGCACCTGTCGGCTCTTTTGGTTTCCCGTACCAATGGCGCTCCATGACACCGCTTGTGTTGATATCGTGATGAACGAGCAATGCGTACACCCCATGCGGGAGGCCGTCTATGACCCAGATACCTTCTTGGTCCTCTATCTCAATGATTTCGGCGCGGATCGGGCGTTCGAGAAAATTCTCTTCGGAATCAAACAAGACGAAACGCAAATTGCCGTTACTAGACTCCAATCCTTGAGCGCGCACGATCAAGGTTCCGGTGCCAGTCTCGGCAACCGCGACCTTGTCATGATTATCCGGTTCGTCCCCATCGGCACTTGCCCAGCTCGATGGAAGACCGACCAACAGGATGACTGCGGCGACTAGTAAGGCCTCTCTGAGTGGCTGCATCCAATCGGCTCCTTCATCATGTGCAAATTGGGATGGACGCCCAAAGTACAGTAATTCTCGCCGCCCGTCTGTTGGCGGTTACTAAGAAGTCTCGGGAAACCCAATACGCCGAAGCAAGTCCTGAAACTCCGGAGTGCGCCGCAATGCATCAAATACAGGATGTGCCTTTATGTGCAAAAGCCGGGGTTGATGATGCACATAGGCCTTCTCCAGCGATTCCAGTGCTCGCGTTGGATCACCCCCGCGGGCGTAGAGTTCAGCAAGTGACACATAATCCGTGAATTCCGGATCACGCTGATCCAGGCCCTCGGCGAGACCGCGAATCGCACCGGCGTAGCCAGCTTCTGAATAGCCGGCCTCCATTGCCTGCAGTAGTTTCTTGTTTCTGCCCCAGGTCATCTTGTAAATGGCAAGAGCCTCTTCGTACATGCCTGCGAGCCACAGAGCTTCACGATAACTCAACAGGTCCGCGGACAGGTCCGCGGACAGGTCCGAATCCCTCGCAATAGCTTGTCGACCCTCTTCGATGACTTGATTGTATTGCCGCGCAAGGATCTTGTGAAAGCCCACGATCTTGCCGGCCATTGGAGAGAACGGATCGTAGAGGTGGCCGATTTCAACCTGATTCAGGCTTTCTTCCACATCGCCCATAACGACCAGGTAGTCAGCATATGCGTGCCGGGTGAGAGCGTCGTCGGGACTCAATTCCAGGCCCTTTAGCAAGTTCTTGCTTGCCAGTTCCCAGTCCCAATCGTAGTACAGCTGGATGTAGCCGAGAGCTGCATAACCGTCGGCGGAATTGCTGTCCAGACTGATAGCTTTCAGGGCGGCTTCCCGGGCCTTGGGGACGGACTCGGAGTCTGGCATAAATCCAAAGAATCCCTTGACCAGGTAGGACCCCGCTATACCGGCATGGGCAGGAGCAAAATCCGCATCCATATCGACGGCCTGCTGGTAATACTCAAGGGCCTCATCGAACATGAACCGGTCGAAATAGTGATCTCCCTGAAAAACGAGTTCGTGTACTTTGAGGTCGACGGGGCTTTGCTGCGTCCATGCGTCTGTATCGCGCGGCCTGACCGCAACCTGAATCTCGTTGGCGATGGCCAGCGAGATCTCGCTGATCAGTGCAAGCACCTGGTTCAGATCACGGTCATAGCTATTTGCCCAGACGTACTCGTCCTCGGCGCCGCGAATCAGCTTCGCCGTAATACGGATCCTGCCCTCATCTCGCAAAACAGAACCTTCAATCAACGCGTCAACATTCAGCTCGCGGGCGATTTCCGGAAGCGTCTTCTCGGTTGTTTCGTAGCGCAGTGTTGATGTCTTCGATATCACCCGCAACTCAGTCAGCCTCGTGAGGCGAGTAATAAGCGCATCCTGCATGCCCTCCACGAAATACTCTTGAGCCGGATCATTCGACAGGTTCTGCAGCGGCAGCACCGCGATAGACTGAATGGCCTCATCGGGAGCGATGGGTTTGTCCGTTGACGAAGGTGACCACCACGTATGCCAGGCGAAGAGGATGATCGCAGCAGACAATAGCGAAATCACGAGGAAGTCGATGCGTCGTCCCGACGTGCCAGTGACCGGAACATCCGGGTCGGCGTCTTTCTCAAGACTCACGCCCTCGGGCGTCAGCTCATAGAACCAGGAAAAGACCAGGGCGATGGGAAAACCGATGGCAAGCAGTATCAGGACAACTCGCCCTGACCACTCCGGCAGTGCCGCCAGCGCCACCACTACCTCGGCCACTTGCATGATCAACCAGGCGGCCACCACGTAAAGCGTGGCCATGCGGAATACATTACGACGCTTGAGTTCGGATCCGAGGCTCACACGTTAATACTCGCGTACCCACGCCGCGGTAACTATTCGTATCGACCGCAGAATCGCTAACGACTGATTACGCCTTGTCGGCGGGCGTCAGGATACGACCCTGTTCCTCGGCACGTGCAGCAAATTCTTCCTGCCATTCCGAACGATGCGTTGCCGGTGCGATCTGCACGGCTGTCACCTTGTATTCAGGGCAATCGGTGGCCCAGTCACCGTACTCGGTCGTGACGACGTTCGCGCCGGTTTCCGGGTTGTGGAATGTGGTGTAGACAACGCCAGGTTTCACACGCGTCGTAATCTTCGCGCGTAGCGTGATGTCGCCCTTGCGGCTGGTCAGCGAGACGAGTTTGCCCTCCTCGATGCCGCGCATCTCCGCATCAGACGGATGCACTTCGAGGACGTCTTCACCGTACCAGATGTTGTTGTCGGTCCGTCGGGTCTGCGCACCGACGTTGTACTGCGACAGGATCCGGCCCGTCGTAAGCAGCAGCGGGAATTTGCGGTTCGTCCGTTCTTCGGTCGGCACGTAGTCGGTTTCAACGAACAGCCCCTTGCCACGCACGAAAGCATCGATGTGCATGATTGGTGTGCCCATGGGCGCATCGTCATTGCATGGCCACTGCACGCTGCCGACCTCGTCCAGGAAGGCGAAGCTCACGTTGTTGAACGTGGGTGTCAGCTCGGCAACTTCGTCCATGATCTGGGCAGCATTTTCGTAGTCCATCGGGTAGCCCATCGCCTGTGCGAGCTCCTGCGTGATTAGCCACTCGTCCTTGCCTTGCTGCGGCTCCATAACCTTGCGTACCCGATTGATGCGACGCTCGGCATTGATGAACGTGCCGTTCTTCTCAAGGAACGAAGTGCCCGGCAGGAATACGTGTGCGAACTTTGCCGTCTCATTGAGGAACAGATCCTGCACAACGATGCACTCCATCGCGCTCAGGGCCGCCTCAACGTGGTGCGTGTCCGGGTCGGACTGGGCCACATCCTCGCCCTGGATGTACATGCCTTTGAACGTGCCGGCACAAGCGGCGTCGAACATGTTCGGAATGCGGAAACCTGGTTCGGGGTCGATGGGGACGCCCCAGTGCTGCTCGAACTGCGTGCGGACTTCCTCACCCGAAATGTGGCGGTAACCGGCGAGTTCATGTGGGAACGAACCCATGTCGCAGGAACCCTGGACGTTATTCTGGCCGCGCAGAGGATTTACTCCCACGCCGCTGCGGCCAATATTGCCCGTGGCCATTGCGAGATTGGCCATGCCCATGACCATCGTCGAGCCCTGGCTGTGCTCGGTAACGCCGAGGCCATAGTAGATTGCGCCATTCCTCGCGTTGCCGAAGAGTCGGGCGGCCGCCCGAATTGCCTCTGCATCGACACCCGAGACCTTTGCTACTTCTTCGGGTGAATTCTCAGGCTTCAATATCATCGCTTTCCACGATTCCCAGGAATCGAGGTCGCAGCGTTCCTTCACGTAGTCCTCGTCCGCCAGTCCTTCACTGACGATCACGTGCGCGAGCGCATTGATAATTGGGACATTCGTGCCGGGCAGAAGATCGAGGTGATGCGCGGCTTCGATTCGAGCAGAGCGGACGAGGCCGATCTTGCGCGGGTCCACAACGATCAACTGCGCTCCCTCGCGCAGCCGGCGTTTCATCTGCGATGCAAAGACCGGGTGGCCGACCGTCGGGTTCGCCCCGATGACCACGATGACATCGGCATCCATGACGCTGTCGAATGGTTGCGTACCGGCAGACGTTCCGAGCGTCGTTTTCAGGCCGTAGCCCGTCGGCGAATGACACACGCGTGCACAGGTGTCGACGTTGTTGTTCCCCATCGCAGCTCGAACGAGCTTCTGTACCACGAACACTTCTTCGTTGGTGCAGCGAGACGACGTGATACCACCGATCGATTTGCGCCCATATTCTTTCTGAATCGCTTTGAAGCGCTCGGCCGTGTACTGGATGGCTTCGTCCCACTCGACTTCACGCCACGGATCCGAGGTGTTCTCGCGGATCATGGGTTTCATTACGCGATCACGGTGCGAGGCATAACCCCACGCGAAGCGTCCTTTGACGCAGCTATGGCCATGATTCGCTTCGCCGTCCTTGTACGGCGTCATGCGAACGACCTGGTCGCCTTTCATTTCGGCCTGGAAAGAGCAGCCAACGCCACAGTAGGCGCAGGTCGTGACGACAGCGTGATCTGGCTGGCCGTTGTCGACGATGCTCTTTTCCATCAGTGTCGCCGTCGGGCAAGCTTGTACACAGGCACCGCAGGAGACGCACTCGGAGTCGAGGAAGTCCTCACTGATGCCGGCCGAAACTTTGGATTTGAAGCCACGTCCTTCGATCGTCAGCGCAAACGTGCCCTGGACCTCGTCGCAGGCACGCACGCAGCGCGAGCAGACGATGCACTTGGACGCGTCGAACTGGAAATAGGGATTGCTGGCATCGACCGGTGCGTCGAGGTGGTTCTCGCCGTCGAAACCATAACGCACGTCACGCAGGCCGACCGCGCCGGCCATGTCCTGCAGTTCGCAGTCGCCGTTAGCCGAGCAGGTGAGGCAGTCGAGTGGATGATCGGAGATGTACAGCTCCATGACATTGCGCCGCAGCCGGGACAGCGCATCGGTCTGGGTGCGAATCTTCATGCCGTCTTCAACCGGCGTGTGACACGACGCGGGATAGCCTTTGCGGCCTTCCACCTCGACAACACACAAGCGGCAGGAGCCAAATGGCTTCAGGCTGTCGGTCGCGCAGAGTTTCGGGATATCGACGCCGGACTCGCGTGCGGCGCGCAAAATACTGCTGCCGGCCTTGACCGTGGCGGGCAGTCCGTCGATCTCGACCTGGACTGTCTCAGTCGCAGCGCTGGCGGGCGTTCCGAGGTCTGTCTGGCGAGTCTTGTTCATGCTTTGGCCTCAGGCGCAAAATCTTTCGCGAAGTGTTTCAGGACACTACGCACCGGGTAGGGCGTCATTCCGCCCATGGCGCACAGCGACGCATCCTCCATGGTATCGCAGAGTTCGACCAACAAATCGTAACTTTCGTCGCGTTTCTCACCCGAAATCAGCTTGTCGATGACCTCGACGCCCCTTGTAGAGCCAATCCGGCAGGGGGTGCACTTGCCACAGGACTCGATCGCGCAGAATTCCATCGCGAATCGTGCCTGCTGCGCCATATTCGCGGTGTCGTCAAAGACGACGATGCCGCCATGACCGATCATTGCGCCGATTTCCATGAATGCCTCGTAATCGAGCGGTGTATCGAGCTGTTCCTCCGGCAGGTACGCGCCCAGCGGGCCGCCGATCTGCACGGCTTTGACGGGTCGGCCGCTGGCCGTGCCGCCGCCGTATTCCTCGATAAGCTCGCGGACCGTAACGCCGAACGACTTCTCGACCAGGCCGCCGCGCTTGACGTTGCCCGCCAGCTGAAAGGCGAGGGAGCCTTTCGACCGGTTTACGCCCATGCCGGCGTAGCGTTCGCCGCCGAGATTGACGATGTTCGGTACCGAGGCAAGCGTCACGACGTTGTTGACGACCGTCGGCTTGCCGAACAGGCCCTCGATGGCCGGCAGCGGCGGCTTGTAGCGCACGATACCTTTCTTGCCTTCGAGGCTTTCGAGCATGGCCGTCTCTTCGCCGCAGACGTAGGAGCCGGCGCCGAGATGCAGTTCGATGTCAAAATCGAAACCGCTGCCCTGAATGTTCTCACCCAGCCACCCGGCCTCGCGCGCCGTATCGATCGCGCGCGTCAGGATCGTGTGGGTCAGCGGGTACTCGGACCGCAGGTAGATGTAGCCCTTGTTTGCGCCTGTCGCGAAGCCTGCGATCGCCATGGATTCGATCAGGCCAAACGGATCGCCTTCCATGAGCATGCGATCGGAGAAAGTACCACTGTCTCCTTCGTCTGCATTGCAGGCGACGTACTTCTGGTCGCCTTCCGCGTCGGCAACCGTGCGCCACTTGATTCCGGTTGGAAAGCCCGCTCCGCCGCGACCGCGCAGGCCTGCTTCAGTGACGGTGTCAATAACCGCGTCGGCACCGATCTCCCAGGCTTTCCGCAGGGCCTTGAAACCCTGGTGCAGGAGAAAGTCGTCAAGCGACAGGGACTCCACGAGGCCGATGCGCCAGAACGTCCAGCGATCCTGCGTAATGAGGTAGGGGATCTCGTCGATCGGGCCAAGGCGGCGCTCGTGTTCTCCGCCTTCGAGGAATCCTGCCGCAAACAGTCCGGGTACATCGTCGGCCTCGACGTTCCCGTAGGCGATCCGTCGTTCACCGACCTCGACTTCGACCAGCGGCTCGAGCCAGCTGGCGCCCCATGATCCGTTGCGAACGAGTTCGATGCTTGCACCGGCATTGCCGGCTTCACGGGCGATCGCCACGGCCACTTCGTTGGCGCCAACAGAGACCGATGACGTTTCGCGCGGCACGTAAACCCTGATCGCGCTCATGAGCCTGCCTCCCGCATCGCTGCAAGCGCAGCGTCGAAGCGCTCCGTGCTGACACGGCCAAGTGTCTTGCCGTTAACCATGACGGCGGGCGCGCAGGCACAGTTGCCGAGGCAGTAGACTGGCTCGAGCGTCGTATCCTCATCGAGCACGCTGTTCGCATGCTCTGTCAATTCGCGACTGCCCATGGCCTGGCACGCTTCGGCCTGGCAAATCTTGACGATGTGTTCGCCGGGCGGCTCGGTTCGAAAATCGTGGTAATACTCGACGACGCCATGCACGTCGGCGCGCGACAGGTTCAGTTCACTCGCCAGCTGACGAATGACGTCCTCCGAGATCCAGCCATGATGCTGCACGATCTGCTGCAGGATCTGCACCAGCATCTCCGGGCGCGCGTCAAACCGGCCGACGATCGTGGCGACCGCTTCGTTGTCGATGGTTCGTGGTGTCATGTTGCTATGCGTTCCTCACCGGCATAAATATTGAAAGTGTCGCCGCGCAGAAATCCGACGAGAGTGATATTGAACTCCCGCGCAAGGTCAACTGCAAGGCTCGACGGGGCGCTGATAGCGGCCAGCATCGGCATGCCGGCGACGAGCGCTTTTTGCATGAGTTCAAAGCTCGCACGGCCCGAGACCATGAGGCCCAGCCGGGACGCTGGCAACTGGCCGTCTGTAAACAGGGCCCCGATCACCTTGTCCACCGCATTGTGACGACCGACATCCTCGCGCACGATAAGTAATTCACCATATGGATCAAACGCAGCGGCCGCATGCAGGCCGCCGGTTTCCTCGAAAGTCGCCTGTGCTTCGCGCAGCCGCTCGGGTACGCGAAGCAGTGCTTCGCGCGGGAAACGGGTGTCGTCGGCCAGGGCCTCAACACCCACGGCGCGCAACGCATCCAGGGATGCCTTGCCGCAAACCCCACAACTCGATGTTGTGTAGAAATGGCGCTGCAGCCGTTCGAGGTCGACGTCCACTCCGGCTTCGAGTTCGACACGAATCGTATTGTCGCCTTTGCAGGGCTTGACGATTGCGATGTCGCCAGGCGAGCGAATGATCGACTCGCTGACCAGGAAGCCGGTGGCGAGATCCTCGTCGTGACCGGGTGTGCGCATCGTGATCGAGACGCTGCTGGTGTGCCGTTCGCCGTCGATCTCGTAGCCGAGTCGAATCTCCAGCGGCTCCTCCACGGCGACCCTGTCATCGACGGATTCGCGCAGATCTGCGCGAATCTTCGCGACGCTTGTTACCTGGCTACGGCCTGTCATTACTTGAGATTCCAGCGCTACGGCAGAGCAGTATATCGTAGCGACGCGGCCTGCAGCACGTAATGAGAATGGTTCTCAAAATTCAGCAGAATCATGTATCTATCTCGTTATGCGGACGTTCAGAAAACTTCGGTAAACTGCGCGCCTTGAACCCGCATTAGTCATGCACCAAGGAGATTCCGTTGAGCAAAATCGCACGTCGCAAGTTCCTTCAGCTCTCAGCCGTAGCGGCTGCTGGCTGCTTCGTCCAACCCGGTCGTGAAGCACGCGCTGGCGACCTGCCGCAGCTGTCGGAAGACGACCCGATGGCGAAGGCCATGAAATACACTCACGATGCGACGACGGTAGACCCGTCGACGCGCAACAACCCGGCCGCCGACCAGACATGCGCCAACTGCGCGCTCGTCCAGGGTGAAGGCGACTGGCGTCCATGCCAGATCTTCCCGGGCAAGGCAGTAGCCGCCGCTGGTTGGTGTTCGGTCTGGGCACCCAAAGCCTGATCGACTTGCACACTGTCGTACCGAGAACGCCGGCCGAACAGCCGGCGTTTTCATTTGTGCCCCGTTCATTTGTACAATGTGACCTCGTTCTGGAGACCTACCTTGTTTGAATCCATGCAGGCCGCGTCAGCGGACGCCATTCTCGGCCTAATCACCGAACACAAAAACGATCCACGCCCGGAGAAGGTCGACCTTGGCGTCGGTGTATTTCGCACCGCGGAAGGGGAGACACCCGTGCTCGAGGTGGTCAAGAAAGCCGAGCAGCGCCTCGTGGATACGCAGCAAAGCAAGGCCTACATTGGCACGGCCGGTGACCCGAACTTCAATGCCGCCATGCAGGCGCTGACGTTCGCCGATTCAGTCGATCCCGAGAGGATTTCAACGATCCAGGCGCCCGGCGGTTCCGGCAGCCTGCGCGTCGCCGCGAGCCTGATTCTGCGCGCTCGCCCGGATGCGACGGTCTGGGTCAGCGATCCAACGTGGGCGAACCATATCCCGCTGCTGGGTGGCGCGGGCGTCAATCTCGAGACGTATCCCTACTACGACACCCGCAATCACATCATCCTGATTGCCCAGATGCTCGACGCGCTGCGCAAGATGCCGACCGGTGATCTCGTACTCCTGCATGGTTGTTGCCATAACCCGTCCGGGCTCGATCCGACCGAGGATGAGTGGCGGGCAATCGCCGACGTTATTGTCGAGCGGGAACTCGTGCCTTTCGTTGATATGGCGTACCAGGGTTTTGCGGACAGTCTCAACGATGATGCTTTCATTATTCGCCACCTCGCCGGACGCGTACCGGAGATGATCGTCTCGAACTCCTGTTCGAAGAATTTCGGCCTGTACCGTGATCGTGTCGGGAGCTTGTCAGTTCTGGCAGCCGACACGGCCTCGCGGGATATTGTCCACAGCCAGGTCAACAATGTGGTGCGTACGATCTACTCGGTCCCGCCGGACCACGGCGCCGTGGTCGTTAGCACCATACTCAACGATCCTGAGCTCAAAGCGGCCTGGCGTGTTGAACTCGCCGAGATGCGAGGTCGACTGCGTGAAATGCGGGTTCTGCTCAATGACGCACTGCGCGAGCGAGCGCCGGACCACGATTTCTCACACCTTGTGCGGGCGAGAGGCATGTTCTGCTTTCTCGGCGTCAGCGAGGATCAGGTCAATCGCCTGAAGAAGGAATACGGCGTCTACATGGTCGGGTCCAGCCGAATCAACACGGCCGGCATCACGGCGCAGAACGTCAACTATCTCGCTGACGCGATCGCAGCCACGCTGTAAGTCGAACTCACTCATTGCTCCAGATAATGCGGCTGTCTCGTCCAATGTCGAAATGCCGCGCCGAACCGGCATTGAGTTCGAGGACGTACTGCACGGGCTCCCTGGACGCCAGCGACTTGAGCGACAGAGGCTCGGTGTCCTGAACGACAGAGGAGATACTTCCGTCGGCGAGGGCGAAAACGATGTCGAGAGAAATATAGGTGTTCTTCATCCACATTGAGTGGACATCTTCCTCGTCGTAAATAAACAGCATGCCCGTGCGTTCGGGCATATTGCGCACGTACATGAGCCCCCGCCGTCGCTGCTCGTCGTTCGTCGCGAGGTAAACATCGAACCCGAGGCGCTCACCCGCATCGTTCACGATTTCGAGCTGGGCAAATTCGAATGCGCTGTCCAGTTCCGGCATCGTCCCCTGCGATGTTGCTGATTGCGGGCTGCAGGCGGCGAGCGCCAGGCCTGCGAGTATGACGATGGGCCTCATTTCTTGCTCCAGGTGGCGACGCCGCTGAATTGCAGATCCCGCACGTCGATATAGGCGTCACCGTTGATCTCACCAAGCGGACCGACACAGGACAGGCTGCCAACGACATTGAAGAGGTCCGCCTCATCCGGAAATGGCGCATTCGTCGCGATATCCGTCCAGCAGGTATCGAGATTCGGTGTGCTGAAGAACCGGCCGCTGTCCTCGACCGTAATCGTCACATTGCTCTCGAAGCCCTCGCCCGTGGCCCCGGCATCAAGCGTGGGCAGGGCGACGATGATCGCAAGACGCTCTGCGTTGATCTCGCCCGAAAATCGCAGGCGGATACCTGCTGAATCGGGCCGCGGCATGCTCTCGCAGCGCAGGTCATCGTCCGGCCAATCGAGCTGAACATTGATGGCGCCGGAGAGTGAGCCGGCCAGCCGACCCGTATCTCCGCAAGTCGATTCGACTATTGGCGGCGTATCCGCCGTTGCGTCTGCAGGTGGCTCGGGAGCCGGCTCCTCGCAGGCGGCGAGGGAGCCGAAGGTCGTCAGCAAGGCTGCCAGAAGCTTGCGGGTGTACGGTTTTTTTTGAATCAGATGCAATGTATTTCGATCGGATTTGTCGGAATTGGGGCCAATAGTACTGAAACAGGCCGGATTGTGAGGAAAAAATGCCGCGACCTGTTGGCCTGTACAGGCATCAAGAATAGAATGGCACGCCGCTTTTTTCTCTGGAGTAACTAATGAGCGTCGCAGAACAATTTCAGAAACTCGAAGCTCATGCCAGCGGGCTGATCATCGGCCAGGCACATCTGATCAACAGGATGCTGATCGCATTGCTGTGTGACGGACACCTTCTCGTGGAGGGTGCGCCGGGACTCGCAAAGACTCGCGCTATCAAGGTGCTGGCCGAGAGCATTGAGGGTGATTTCCACCGCCTGCAGTTCACACCCGACCTGTTGCCGGCGGATCTGACCGGTACCGACATCTATCGGCCGCAGGAGGGCACGTTCGAATTTCGCAAGGGCCCGCTTTTCCACAACCTGATCCTCGCAGACGAGATCAACCGCGCACCAGCCAAGGTGCAGTCGGCGCTACTCGAGGCCATGGAAGAGCGCCAGATTTCCGTCGGTGACAAGAGCTACCCGCTCGAGGATTTGTTCATGGTCATGGCGACGCAGAACCCGATTGAGCAGGAGGGCACCTATCCGCTGCCGGAAGCACAGCTCGATCGCTTCCTGCTGCACGTGCAGGTGGGCTATCCGAGTGTTCCGGACGAGCGGCGCATCCTCGTCTTGAATCGCGACGAGGCGAAGCAGGGTGAACGCGATGCGTTCCAGCCGCCCGAGTTACTGTCGCGCGAATCCATCATGGCTGCGCGGCAGGACATCCTGAATCTGCACCTGGCGCAAGAGCTCGAGGAGTACATCGTGAACGTGGTTGTCGCAACGCGCGATCCCGGTTCCATCGATGCCGCTCTCGACGGCCAGGTACTTTACGGCGCAAGCCCTCGTGCCAGCATGGGTATTGATCGTGCCGCGCGCGCGCATGCGTGGCTGTCTGGACGGGATTACGTCGGTCCGGAGGACATCCAGGCCATCGCGCCCGACGTCCTGCGCCATCGCCTCGTGCTCAGTTTCGAAGCCGAAGCGGACGGAGTTGACGCCGAGTCCGTGATAAAGGGAATCCTGGACGGCGTCGGCGTCCCATAAATCACTCATGCGTCTCGACCACATCTATGAGGGCGCATCCCCGGTCAGCGTCAGCCAGCCCGGCCTGATCCGGCTCAGCGGTCCTGCGCGCGCCATCGCCCTCAATGTATTGCGCGTCAATTCGCTGCAGACGGGTGCCTATGTTTCGAGATTCCGCGGACGCGGGATGGAGTTCGACGAATCCCGGCCGTATCAGCCCGGCGACGACCCTCGCAGCATCGACTGGCGGGTTACGGCGCGCAGTACGACCGCGTACACGAAGCTGTTCCGCGAAGAACGCGAGCGCCCGGTCCTGATCGCCGTCGACTTACGCTCGAACATGCACTTTGCAACGCAAGGGTGTTTCAAATCGGTCAATGCGAGTCGTGCGGCCGCACTGTTGTCGTGGGCTGCGCATCATCGGGGCGATCGCCTGGGCGGACTGATCTTCGGCGATACCACCCACCGTGAACTCAAGCCACGGCTCGGCCGGCGAGCGGCCCTGCGTTTCGTGCACGAGCTCGTGGAGCATCCGGATTGGCAGGATCGTGGTGTCGAGGCAAACAGCGTCGATCCACTGGCACAGGCGATGTCAGCTTTGCGGCGTGTCGCAAGACCGGGCAGCCTCGTGGTCGTGATTAGCGATTTCATAGGCTTTTCACGCGCCGCGCAGTCCTACCTGTCGAGCGTGGCGCGGCACAACGAAGTGCTGGCCGTATTCCTTAACGACCCGATCGAGCGTGAGCTGCCGCCGCCCGGGCGTTATCGACTTGTGTCACCCGAGGAAGAGCTGGCGATCGATACTTACGCTGCTCCGGCGAGGCACGACTACGAGCAGGCATTCGAAGACCGCCTGCAGAATCTGGAGAAATTCTGCCAGCGCTATGGCATTCACCTGATGCCGATGTCGACGGATGACGACCCGGTCAGTGCGCTGCAGACGGCCCTTGGACGACGGACCCATTAGCGATGGACGAGAACGCTCTGCCACTGCGTGACCTGCACCTGCCCGATGCGATCGGCTGGTGGCCGCTCGCGCCGGGTTGGTGGGCGGTGCTCGCTATCGTGGCCCTGGTGCTCGGATACATCGCCTGGCGGCTGTTCAAACGCTGGCAATTCAATGCGCCGCGCCGCTACGCACTGCGCGAACTCGCGCGGTTCGAGGCCGAGTACGTCGAGCACCGGAACCCCGTGACGCTTGGCAAGCAACTGTCCGAACTGCTGCGCCGCGGCATGCTGGCTTATGCGCGACGAGAAGAGGTTGCCGGGCTGACGGGCGAAGCATGGTTGGCCTGGCTCGATGAAGGCATGCCGCTGCCGTATTTTCATACCGAGGGCGGCAAGAGTCTACTGAACCTGCCGTACCGTGACCCACAAGGCGATTTCTCGGATATTGATATCGACGCGCTGATTTCCGCGGTTCGCATGCGCCTCGGCGTGCCGCTGCGAGGTGCCGCCTGATGTGGTCGCTCGCCTGGCCATGGGCTCTCCTTGCGCTGCCACTGCCCTGGCTCGCCAACCGGTTGCTGCCCGAAGCCGTGGGTCTGTCCGAGGCTGGCCTGCGCGTACCCAACCTGAGCAATTTCGAAACGTTGAAGGATCGTTCCGACGCCGAGCAGCTTCTGAACTGGCGTGTCTGGCTCGCTGTACTCGCCTGGATCCTGCTGGTGCTCGCGGCCGCGAGGCCCGAGCGCATCGGCGACGAACTCGATGTGCCAGTGGCTGGCCGCAACCTCATGCTCGCGGTCGACCTGTCCGGCAGCATGGACCAGAAAGACTTCGAACTGGCTGGCCGCCGCGTCGACCGGCTCACGGCGACCAAGGCCGTTGCGAGCGATTTCATCGCCCGGCGCGAGGGCGACCGCATCGGCCTGATCCTGTTTGGCGAGCGCGCCTATCTGCAGGTGCCACTGACGCTCGACCGCGATACGGTCGAGATCCTGTTGCTTGAAGCTGAGATCGGGCTGGCCGGCGAGAAGACGGCCATTGGTGACGCGATTACGCTCGCCGTGCGTCGTGTGCATGAGCAGGAAGAAGATACGGGCGAGCAGGTACTTGTGCTTTTGACTGACGGCGCCAACACGGCTGGCGAGGTGCAGCCGCTCAAGGCGGCCGAGCTTGCCCGGCAGGTTGGCTTGCGAATTTATACGATTGGTATTGGCGCCGAATCGATGGATGTGTCGTCGCTCGTCGGTGGACGGCGCGCGATCAATCCCTCGGCCGATCTCGACGAAGCAACACTGACACAAATCGCACAGCAAACTGGCGGCCGTTATTTCCGCGCGACGGACACGGCGAGCCTTCAGGACATCTACGCGCTCGTCGATGAACTCGAGCCTGTGGAAGAATCCGAATCCGGCTTCAGGCCCGTGAAGTCGTACTATTTCTGGCCCCTGGGTGCGGCGCTCGGCCTTGTCGGCCTGCTGTGTCTGGCGGCGTTGTTACAAAGGTCCCTGACGCGACGCAGGGCGGAGGTGCAGGCACATGCTGGCTGACTTCCACTGGATCCGGCCGAGCTGGTTGCTGCTGATTCCCGTCATTGTGGCGGTTGCCGTGCTGCTGGCCAAAAGGCAACTCGGCGCCGGTCACTGGCGCGATGTCATCGACCCGGTCCTGATACCACACGTGCTGTCGCGAACCCCGGGCAGGGGCGTCGATTACCGCTGGTGGTTGCTTGGCGTGGCGGGCATTGTCGCAGCCGTGGCGATGGCTGGTCCGGCGTGGCAGCGAATCGAACAGCCCGTCTTCCGGGCAGAGCAAGCCGTCGTCGTGGCGCTCGATTTGTCCCGTTCGATGGATGCACAGGATATTGAACCGAGCAGGCTGGCGCGGGCCCGGCTGAAGATTCTCGGCATGCTCGAGCGGCGCCAGAGCGGCCAGACGGCCCTGCTCGTGTACACGGCCAACGCGTTCACTGTCACGCCGCTGACCGACGATACCGACACGATTGCTGCACTGGTCAACAGCCTGAGTACGGATATCATGCCCAGCCGGGGCAGCTATCCCGAAGTTGGTATTCGCAAGGGGCTGTCGTTGCTCGAGCAAGCGGGCGTGGGCTACGGCGAAGTGTTACTGATCACGGATGGCGGTACGTCGCCAGCGGCGGAAAAAGCCGCGCGGGATTTGAAGGGTGCCGGCTATACCTTATCGATCCTCGGTGTCGGCACTCGCGAAGGCGCACCGATTCCGCGAATGGCGGGCGGATTCGTCACCGATAACCGCGGCAAGATCGCGGTTGCTCGCCTGGAGGAGCGCGGTCTGCGCGATCTCGCGACTGCAGGCGGCGGACGTTTTGCGGTGCTGTCGTCAGATAACAGCGACCTGGACCACCTCCTGTCCGGCGAGATTGCTGCCGCAGCGGCGGCGGACGACGATTCTCTGGCGACAGACCAGTGGCGCGAAGAAGGGCCATGGCTGGTTTTGTTACTCCTGCCGCTGGCGGCGCTCGCGTTCCGCAAGGGTTGGGTATTGCTGCTCGTGGTCTTCGTTGCGCCACTGCCCACACCGGCGGAAGCCGCGTTTTGGGAAGATCTCTGGTTCAACAAGAACCAGCAGGCCGCGCAGGCACTTGAAGAAGGCAGTCCCGAAGATGCGGCAGTACTCTTTGATGACCAGGAGTGGCGTGCGGTCGCTCGTTACCAATCCGGCGATTACTCGGGAAGTGCAGCCGAGTTCGCAGATTTCGATGACGCTCGTAATCTCTACAACCTGGCCAATGCGCTTGCCCAGCAAGGCGAGTTTGACTCCGCGATAGACGCCTACGAGCAGGTGCTCGAGGCCGATCCGGACAATGAAGACGCGCGCTACAACCTCGATCTCGTGAAGCAGATCAAGGACCGGCAGGAGCAGGAGCAGCAGAACCAGGGTGACGACCAGCAGTCGACGGAGAACCCGGGTGGTGAAGGCGAACAGTCGGACTCCGACAGCGATCAGAACCAGGAAGGCTCGCAAGACTCTTCGGAGTCGCAGCAGTCTGACGAAAGTGATTCCACGCAGCGCGGCGAAGACGATATGAGTGAGGAAGACCTGGAAGCATTGCAGGAAGAGTTGCAGCGCGCGGCCGAGGAAGCGCAGGAAGGGGAACAACCCCAGCAACTTTCCGAGGCGGAACTGGCCGAGTTACGCCAGCAGCAGGAACAGGAACAGGCGATGGAGCAGTGGCTGCGGCGAATTCCCGATGACCCCGGCGGTTTGCTCAGGCGCAAGTTTCGCTACCAGTACCAGCGGTACGGTATCGATCAGGAAGGTAAAAACGTGTGGCCCGACGACGAGGTACAGCCGTGGTAGGAATTCGAAAGACTTGGCAAATCTTCCTGGTATTGGTGGCGGGATTGCTGTGGGTAGCAACTTCGTCAGCCGCGGTAACCGCGCGGGTCGACCGGCCCACCGTCGATCTCAATGAATCGTTTACGCTGGAGGTCGTCGTCGATTCGAATACCGATCTCGAGCCGGATCTGTCGATCCTTCACGAGAATTTCTATGTCGGGCAAGTCAGCAAGCTCAGCAATACGTCGATCTACAACGGCGAAATCCGGCGCAGCCTGACGTGGTCAGTTGCGTTGATGCCGAAGACCACGGGCGTGCAGTACATCCCCGCTATCGAAGTTGGCACTGAGCAGAGCAACCCGGTTCGAATTGTCGTCAATGAGCCGACGAATGCACCACCTGGCGAGGCGGATGTGTTCGTCACGAGTGAAGTGGATGTGGACGAAACCTATGTCCAGGCTCAAATCCTCTATCGCATTCGCATCTATCGTGCCGTTGCCACGCGTCAGCCAGCATTGCGCGACCCGACGATCTCGGGGGCGGAGGCGCTGGTCGAACTCGCGGGCGACGAGCGCCAGTACGAAGCTGTGCTCAATGGCCGTGCCTACAATGTCATCGAACGAGCCGTTGCGCTGTATCCGCAGGAGAGCGGCGAAATCGAAATCTCGCCAGCACGTTTCGAAGCCCGCGTACTTCGAGATGGTCGCATCACCGGCCGCAAAGTCTTCGAGTCCGAGTCTCACAGGATCACGGTCTTGCCCATACCCGCACCGCCTGCTGACAGGCCTGATGCAGTCTGGCTTCCGGCCCGCGATGTACAACTGACCGAAGAGTGGTCCCGGCCGCCGGCTGAATTGGAGGCGGGCGAACCGGTTACCCGGATAGTGACGCTGACAGCGCTTGGCCAGATCGAGACACAACTACCCGCGGTCGAAGTACCCGAGGTCGACGGCCTGAGTATCTACGCCGACATGCCCGAGCTCGGTCGCATGGTCGAAGCGGACGGCATTCGCGGCGTGCGCCGCGACCAGTACGCGATTATTGGCCTGGTTGGGGGAGAGCTGGAGTTGCCGCAGCTCGAGGTTCCCTGGTGGGATATCGAGGCCGGCGAATGGCGTGTCGCGATCCTGCCGGCGCGGACACTGGCGGTAGCGGGTGGCGAACCGCCGCCGATCGTCGAGATGCCGCCCGCTGTTGCCGCGACGGCGGAGACAGCGCCGGCCGTCGAGGCTCCCGGTGCCGACCCGACAACAGTGCTTGCCGCATCGAGCTTCTGGCAACGCGCGGCCGAAGTGCTCGCCATACTCTGGATCCTGACGCTGGCGGCATGGTGGTGGTCGTCGCGCACAAGTCCACGGAGAAGCGGTGAGTCTCGTATACCCGAGGAACCGCCCGTACAAAAGCAACAAAAGGAGCTGCTGCGGACTGCCCGGCAGGCCGCAAGCTCCGAGGACGCGGCCGGTGTCCGCGCAGCTTTACTGCAATGGGCGAAACTGCAATGGCCGGACAGCGCGCCGCTCAGCCTGGGCGATCTCGCGAATCGAGTCTCGGCACCACTGGCCGACGAACTGCGCAAACTGTCCGCAGCCAGTTACAGTTCTGATGGCGGCCATTGGGATGCGTCAGCGCTTGCGCGTGCGTTGAAATCGGTGACCGTGCGCAGCCGCGCGGAAGATGCGGCAGTGCGTGAGCCCCTGCCACCGCTGATGCCGCCCGCAAGCTGACTACCAGTGACCAACGCTGGGCATTGAGGCCCACGGTTCGGCTGGAGGCAGTGCGCCACCTTTCTGCAGGAGTTCGATCGAGATATTGTCGGGCGAACGCACGAACGCCATGCGTCCGTCACGTGGGGGGCGATTGATCGTTACACCGGCATCCATGAGGGATTGGCACAGGGCGTAAATATCCTCGACTTCGTAGGCGAGATGGCCGAAATTGCGGCCCTCGCCGTATTCTTCGGGATCCCAGTTGTACGTCAGTTCGACCTGCGCTTCTTCGTCACCGGGGGCGGCCAGGAATACCAGCGTAAACCGGCCCTGCTCACTTTCATGGCGCCTGAGTTCCACGAGGCCGAGCTTGTCGCAGTAGAAGTCGAGCGACTCGTCGATGTTCGCAACGCGCACCATTGTGTGAAGGTATTTCATTGTCTTGCTCCGCTCTCGTGTTGACCCCACAATGGTGTTCGATCAGCACGCCGCAGGCAAATACAAAGTTTCTTCAGTGAACGGCATACGGACAATAACGCTCGACCTCGACGACACGCTCTGGGATCTTCATCCGGTTATTCGGCGTGCGGAAGAGACCTTGTACGCCTGGCTTGGCGAGCATTACCCGAGGATTACAGAACAGTTCGCACCTGCCGACCTGCGCCAGGTGCGCGCCCGGGTGTTCAAAGAGCACGCGGATCGTGCGCACGACCTGACCTTCCTGCGACACACCGTTCTCATGGAGGTCGCGACGGCTGCTGGTTATCGGGAATTCCTGGTCGATGAGGCATTCACCGTGTTTGACGAAGTCCGCAACGATGTCGAAATATTTCCCGAGGCGGTTCCTGCGCTGGTCGCGTTGAAAGAACGGTTCACGTTGATCGCCCTGACCAATGGTAACGCCGATCTCCAAAAGATCGGTATCAGTGATCTCTTTGATGGGCATGTGAATGCGGCGATGGCCGGCGCCGCGAAACCCGAGCGGCCGATTTTCGATGCCGCGGTAAAGGCGGGTGGGGCTGGCGCCGAGCAGACGCTGCATGTCGGCGATCACCCCCTCTACGATGTACATGGTGCGCGCGAGGCCGGCTTGCGTACGGTCTGGGTAAATCGCGGTGGCGACGAGTGGCCCGACGAATATGCACGGCCGGATGCCGAAGTGCAGCATGTTGGTGAGCTGACCGAAATCTTCAGTGAGTCCGGATCATGAAAGGCGCTGGACATCCGCAGATCATCTACGTCCCCGGGCTGCTGCCCAAGCCGGAGCCCGAGGTGCATCGCGAGGCACTTCTGCGTTGTCTGTTGACGGGCGTACGCCGGGTCGATGCCGAGGTTGCAGAGCAGATCGAGTCAGAACCGGGGGCATTCGACCTGGTGTCGTGGACGTACGATTTCTATCGAGAGCATCGCGACATAGCAATCGACGCGGTGGCAATCGAGGCCGTTATCGAGCAACCGACGGCGAGCAAAGAAGACGTCGCTGAAGCAACCTCCTGGAAGCGCCAGCTGGCTCGCGGCGTGTATACGGTGGGTGACATGCTGCCGTTCCTGATTCCGCACGTCGCCAGCGAGCAGACGGAGGTCCACCTCCGGGACCTCAGGCGCTACCAGCGTGATGTCAATGGAATCGGTACGCACACGCGCCGCATGCTGAAGGTGCCGTTGCGGGCGGCGACGGAGGCGCGCCGTCCTGTGCTCCTGATCGGCCACAGTATGGGATCCGTGATCGCCTATGACAGCCTGTGGGAACTCAGCCATGCCGGTCGTGACCATGTCGAGGTGGATACGCTACTGACCATGGGAAGCCCGCTCGGGCAGCGCTATATGCAGAAGCGCATCCTGGGCGCAGACACGTCCGGCTTCGACCGCTACCCGAACAACATTCGTTGCTGGGCAAATCTCTCGGCGGTCGGCGACCTGACCGCGCTCGACCCATACCTCGTCAACGACTTTGGCGAGATGCTCGAGCTTGGCCTCGTCAAGAGGATAGACGACGCAACGATGTTCACGTATTTCCGTCTCAACGGCGAACTCAACGTGCACGCTGAATACGGCTACCTCGTAAACGAAAAGACCGCGCACACGATTGTTGAATGGTGGCGCGGCCGGGGTTCTTCGTCGGGCGACTAGTTCGTCGCGTTAGCAGCAGGCTTGATGACGATGTCGATGCGTCGGTTACGCGCGCGGCCGGCGCTCGTTTCATTACTCGCAACGGGCCGTGTTTCGCCGTAGCCCGTAGCGATCAGCCGGTAGCTCGGGATGCGCATGGCATTGATCATGTACTGCTGTACAGACTCCGCGCGCTCCTGGGACAATTCCTGGTTCAGGTCGTCGCCGCCATGTGAATCCGTGTGGCCTTCGATGATCAGCTCGCTGCGCGGGAACACGTCTATTGCCTTTTCCACCTTGGCCAGCAGATCGAAGTTCTGTGGCCTTAGTTGTGAAGCGCCACTGTCGAAACTCAGGCCGACAAGTCGCAGGATAATAGTGTTGCCCTGGCGAAACACGCGGGCCTCGTCAGCGCTGAACATCTTCTCCACTTGCTCGAATTGCTGTTTCACACGCGCCTGCGCTTCAAGACGCTGGACGAGCGCTGCGCGTTCCTCGGTCGCTCCACCCAGCCGTTCGTCGAGCGCCCTCAATTCCTCTTCTATATCGGCAATGCGGAGTTCGTTTTCAGCTTTCTCCTGCTCGAGTTCCTGCAACTGGTTGCGCTGTTGCTCGAGGAACGCGACCAGCTCGGCAGACAGTTTCTCGCCACCGGTTTCCATGTCAGGAAAGATGTCCGCAGCGCCGGCGACCTGTCGAAGGTAGGCTTCCCAGCGGAGGACGAGCTCCTCGGCCGTCAGCTTCTTGTCTCTAACCTGGCGCACGATCTCGGACAGGTAGATGGCATGCTTGGCCTCGTAATTAGCTTCGCGGGCCAGGCTGCGGGGCAGGTCGGTGTCGTAGCGGTTCTCATTGAGTTCACGTTCGGCATCCGCGAGCAGCTGCTTGGCGCGACCAAGAGTTATGGGTGCGTATCGACCAACTCGTGCCCGATCTGCGTCAGCCAGCAAACGGCGTGTCTCGGAAAGATACTGCGACTTGATTGCGACGAGTTCAGCTTCGCGGTACAGGCTGGTGGCTTCGATGTCGCGCCGGCTGGCGTTCTTCAGATCGCCTCTCTCCAGCAAGCGAATAGCCTCGCCAAACTTGCGTTGCGCTTTCTGCCAGGTCTCAGGAGAAAGCTCGGGCGCCTCGGCATTGGCAGCGTCCTGGCGGCTCTTCAGAACCTGGGCGAACTTGGTCTGTGCCAGGGATGCCTTCTCGGCGGCTTCCCTGAAGTACCTTGTCGCGTCTGCGGCGTTAGAGCGGACGGTCTCGATGTTACGGCCGCGCCGCAACGCTTCTTCCGCGTCATTGTATTCTTTCTTGCCGCGCTCAAAGGCGCGCGGTGCCAGCAATTCGGCATCGACAGCCTCAGCTGCGGCCAGCGCGGCGTCGGCGTCCTTGAAGAACGTCTTGCGTAATTCGTCCTGTGCATTCACCTGGCTTGCGCAAAGCAACGCCAGGACCGCAACAGCGAATGAAACGAAATTGGGTCTCGCAACCATCTGTTTATTCCTCAGGTCTATCTGGTCCGAAATCCGCCCAAGCGAAGGCGGATGAAGCTCGATATTACATATCCCGGCCCACCAATTCTGTGCGCCGTGTCCCTGTAAGTCACGGATTTTACGCTCAAATACCCTCAAAACGGGCAAATTTAGTGACCTGAGTCCAGTTTTTGGCCATTTGGGCCCGTAACAGGGCTTTTTGTGCTCTAGCTCACAGTTAACCTAGAGGGGCAGGCGTAAATTAGACCCATGTCCGCCAAGTACTACACGCAGTTCATCCTGACCGACGCTGAATATCGCGGCGGCAATGAATTTTGCGGCATTGTCGAACTGAACCATCCGATGGAACAGCGCACCGACCGGCAGGACATTGAAGCCATTCTCGCCCGCAATTTCGACCTGAAGCAGAGTGCCGTCAGGTTGGTCAGCTGGTCGAGATTGCACTGAACACCTCTGGCGTCGCCAAGATTTCCCCCTGACTCTCCCGGCTCCGGCCGGGATTTTTTTTGGCCAAACTTGTGCGACAATGCCTGCCCCTTGATTGCAGCACCCCTTGATTTGCATGAGTAAGGCAGACGAAAAACTCCGCGGAATCCCGGTCGTTCAAAGCGGTAGTAAGTACCAGACGGACGCCGGCTTTTCAGCCATTAAGAATGGCCAGAAGCAGGGTCGCGAGGCGGCACCGCTCGTGCGTGGCGACAAGCCAAAATGGCTGCGCGCGCAAATGCCGTCGGGCAAGGGCTATTCCGGGACGCGCCAGATCGTTCACGAACATCGGCTCAGCACTGTATGTGAGGAATCGATGTGTCCGAACATCGGTGAGTGCTGGAATGCGGGTACGGCGACGATCATGGTGCTGGGCTCGGTCTGCACGCGGGCGTGCCGATTCTGCGCCGTGGACACAGGCAACCCGAAGGGTTGGCTGGATCCCGAAGAGCCAAAGAACTCCGCTCGCGCAGTCCACCTCATGGGTCTCGAATACGTGGTCATCACGTCGGTCGACCGTGACGATCTGGAGGACGGCGGCGCATCCCATTACGCTGAGTGCGTTCGCGAAATCAAGAAACTCAATCCGGCCACCGCGGTCGAGGCGCTGACACCCGACTTCAATGGTGTCATGGAGCACGTCGAGCTGGTCGTCGATTCGGGTCTTGAGGTATTCGCCCAGAACGTCGAAACGGTGCAAAGATTGACGCATCCGGTTCGTGACCCGCGTGCCAGTTACGAGCAAACGATCGCAGTCCTGCGGCATGCCAAGCAGCATCGGGCGAACGTACTCACCAAGACGAGCCTGATGCTGGGTCTGGGCGAGCGTGATAACGAGATTCTCAAGACGATGGATGACTTGCGGGCCGCCAACGTCGATATTCTGACCCTTGGCCAGTACCTGCGGCCGACACCGAACCACCTGCCCGTGGAGCGCTATGTGTCACCGGAGGAGTTTGAAACGTACCGCCAGGAAGGCCTCGACAAAGGCTTCGTCGAAGTCGTCGCGGGGCCGATGGTGCGCTCGAGTTATCGCGCCGAACAGGTGCTGCAAAAGAACAATGTTGGGATAGCTATCTGACCATGATCGATTTTCTTGCCAATTACGGCCTGTTTCTCCTCAAAGTCGTCACGATCGTCGTTGCGATCGTCGTCATCATCGCGGTAGCCGCCTCGGCCGGTCGCAAAGCGGCGCACGAGGGGCTCGAAGTTGAGGACCTCAACAAGAAGTATCGAGAGCGTGGCGACGCGCTGCTGAGCGCTGTCTCGACAAAGGAACAGCGTAAGAAGGCAGCGAAGGAGCGCAAGAAGGAAGACAAGGCCGAGAGCAAACATCCTTCCGAACGGCCACGCAGTTTCATCGTTGACTTCAAGGGTGACCTCAAGGCCAGCGCTGTTGCATCATTGCGCGAGGAGGTCAGTGCGATCCTGGACGTCGCGACCGACGACGACGAGGTCATCGTACGTCTCGAAAACCCGGGCGGTCTCGTACACGAGCATGGCCTGGCGGCCTCGCAGATGGCGCGAATTCGCGATCGTGATATTCCGTTGGTGGTCTGTGTCGATAAAGTAGCCGCGAGCGGTGGCTACCTGATGGCATGCGTGGCCTCGACCGTTTACGCCGCGCCTTTCGCAATTCTTGGCTCAATCGGCGTGCTGGCCCAGATTCCTAATTTTAATCGAATGCTGGATAGCCACGGCGTGGATTTCGAACAGATCACGGCGGGCAAGCATAAACGCACGGTTACGATGTTCGGCAAGAACACGGATGAGGACCGCGCGAAACTCAAGGAAGAGCTTGAAGAGGTGCACCTCCTGTTCAAGGATGTTGTCGCGAAATATCGCCCGAATCTCGATCTTGAAAAAGTCGCGACGGGCGAGCACTGGTACGGCACGCGGGCGCTCGAACTCGGCCTGGCCGACGAGTTGCTGACGAGCGACGAACTGCTCGGGGCGCGAGCAAAGGACCGGGATCTCTATCTCGTGACCTACAAAATCAAGCAACCGCTGCAGAAACGACTCATGGGCAACGTCGAAACGGCGCTGGACGGTGCCGAAGCTGCCGGTTGGCGCCGCAAGTTTGAATCACGCTTGCCTCGCTAGCGCGGAACTGGGGGCGGGCAGGGCAGTCAAACCTGGAGCAGACTAGTCTGCCGAGACGCTATAATCCTGTAAGGTTTTTAGGAGTTCCCATGAGAATGCTTCGCCTCAAACGGTTGGCCCCAT